>JACQCL010000066.1 GCA_016201645.1 Candidatus Rokuibacteriota bacterium | reverse complement strand
GTCGCGACGGACTTGGCCATTGTCCTCCGCGCCGGGGCCCTGCCGGCGCCGGTGAAGATTCTGGAGGAGCGGACCGTCGGGCCGTCCCTGGGCGCTGATTCGATCCGCCGGGGGTTGATCGCCATCCTGGCCTCGGCGCTCGCCGTGTTCGTCTTCATGCTCATTTATTATCGGGTCTCTGGTCTCGTTGCCGATGTCGCGCTGGTGCTGAACTTATTGATCCTCCTCGCCACCATGGCGGGCTTCCACGCCACGCTCACGCTCCCCGGGATCGCTGGGATCGCGCTCACGATCGGCGTCGCGGTGGACACCAACATCCTCATCTTCGAGCGGGTCCGTGAGGAGCTCCGGAGCGGCAAAACGATTCGAGCGGCCATCGACGCAGGCTTCGCGCGGGCCTTCCGGACGGTGATCGACACTCACGTCACCGTGCTCGTGTCTTCCGCCATTCTCTACCAGTTCGGCACCGGACCGGTCCGCGGGTTCGCCGTATCGCTGGCCATCGGCATCATTGCCAGCCTCTTCACGGCCGTGTTCTTTACCCGCCTGATCTTCGACCTGCTCTATATGGGCCGCCGCCGCGTCGAGTCCCTCTCCATCTAGCGTCATGTTTCAGATATTCAAGGACGCGAACTACAACTTCATCGGCAAACGGCGCTGGGCGTACCTCCTGTCGGTGAGCTTCATTCTCCTGGGCCTCGCCTCCGTCGGGGTCAAGGGAGGGCTTCGGTACGGGATCGACTTTTCGGGGGGGACTCTCATCCAGGCCCGCTTTGACAAGGCGGTGCACGTGGACCTGATCCGGAGCGCGCTCAGCCGGATCAAGCTCGGGGAGAGCGTCATTCAGGAGTTCGGAGGTCCGATGGAGTTCATCTTCAGGCTCCCGCTCGCCGACCTTCCCTCGGAGGAAGTCACCCGGCGGGTCCAGGAGGCGCTCGCCGCGGAGCCCCTACTTGGCAAGGCCGAGATCCGCCGGGTGGAGTTCGTGGGCCCCCAGGTGGGACGCGACCTTCAGTTCCAGGCCCTCTATGCGGTCCTGGCCAGCGCCGCGGGGATCCTGATCTACATCGCCATCCGGTTCGACTTCAGGGGAGGGGTGGCCGCGATCGTCGCCACGTTTCACGA
Source organism: Candidatus Rokuibacteriota bacterium (assembly GCA_016201645.1). Classification (GTDB taxonomy): domain Bacteria; phylum Methylomirabilota; class Methylomirabilia; order Rokubacteriales; family CSP1-6; genus JACQCL01. The sequence goes on along the minus strand of JACQCL010000066.1, from coordinate 4,430 downwards.
CGTGCTCGTCACGTTCAGCGCGATGTCTCTCGCCGACCGGGAGATCTCACTACCGGTCCTGGCCGCCTTCCTCACGATCATCGGGTATTCGGTCAACGACACCATCGTCGCCTTCGACCGGGTCAGGGAGAACCGGGGGAAAGGGATGCGAAAGGGCAGCACCTTTGCCGAGCTGATCAACACGGCCATCAACCAGACCCTCTCTAGGACCGTGCTGACGTCGCTCACGACGTTCATGTCCGCCGTCGTGCTCTTGCTCTTCGGCGGGAAGGTCTTGGAGGACTTTGCCTTCGTGCTCACGGTGGGCGTCGTCACCGGGACGTTCTCCACCATTTATGTCGCCGGCTCGATCCTCGTGGACTGGAACAACTGGGTCGAGACCCGTGCCCGGCGGGCCAAAAAAGCTGTAGTAAAAGCCTGATTGGCGTGAGAAACTAATGAGTTACAAGTTGGTGAGGCAGCGTGACTCAACTCGAGACGCTCGTCGAGGAGATTCCCAAGTACCAGCCAGGGGCCGACCTGGACCTGGTCAAGCGCGCCTACCGCTTCTCTGAGCTCTCCCACCAGGGTCAGCAGCGGGCCTCCGGCGAGCCTTACCTTTCCCACCCCCTTGAAGTCGCCGGCCTCCTCGTCAACTTCAAGATGGACGTCACCACGGTCACCGCCGGCCTGCTCCACGACATCCTCGAGGACACCCGGACCACCAAAGACGACCTGGCGCGCGAGTTTGGCCCCGAGATCGCCGACCTCGTGGACGGGGTCACGAAGATCGGGAAGCTGGCCTTTTCTTCCCGGGAGGAGCGCCAGGCCGAGAACTTCCGCAAGATGCTCGTGGCCATGGCCCGGGACATCCGGGTGCTGATGATCAAGCTGGCCGATCGCCTCCACAACATGCGCACGCTCGATTACCTTTCCGGCGATAGGGCCCGGAAGGTGGCCGAGGAGACGCTGGACATCTACGCCCCCCTCGCCAACCGGCTCGGCATGGCGAAGGTCAAGGCCGAGCTGGAGGATCTCGCCCTCCGCTGCTTGCATCCCGAGGATTACGCCGACCTCCAGCGAAGGGTGGCCAAGCGCCGCCTGGAGCGCGAGGCCGAGATCAACCAGGTCATCGCGATTCTCGAGAAGAAGCTCGGCGAGGTGGGGATCGAGGCCCAGATCCGAGGTCGGCCGAAGCACTTCTATTCGATCTTCAAGAAAATGCACGACCAGGGACGGGAGTTCGACGAGATCTACGACCTGACCGCGGTCCGGGTCATCACGCAGTCGGTGCGGGACTGCTACGGGTCTCTCGGGGTGATCCACTCCCTCTGGAAGCCGGTGCCGGGCCGGTTCAAGGACTTCATCGCGATGCCCAAGGTGAACATGTACCAGTCGCTCCACACGACGGTGATCGGGCCCAAGGGCGATCCGGTGGAGATCCAGATCCGAACCTGGGAGATGCACCGGGTGGCGGAGGAGGGGATCGCGGCCCACTGGCTCTACAAGGAGAAGAAGCACGACAAGGACAAGTTCGACCAGGCCTTCGTCTGGTTGCGCCAGCTGATGGAGTGGCAGCAGGAGATGAAAGACCCGCGCGAATTCATGGAGAGCGTGCGGGTGGACCTGTTTCCGGACGAGGTGTACGTCTTCACGCCCAAGGGGGATGTCAAGGCCCTCCCCGAGGGCTCGACCCCCATCGACTTCGCCTATGCCGTTCACACCGAGGTGGGTCACCACTGCGCGGGCGCGAAGGTGAACGGAAAGCTCGTGCCGCTCCGTTATACCTTGCGGCAGGGGGACATCGTCGAGATCGTCACCTCGCCCACCCAGCGCCCGAGCCGCGACTGGCTCAAGGTCGTCAGGTCGTCCCGCGCCCGCTCCAAGGTAAACCAGTGGCTCAAGGTGGAGGAGCGCGCGCGCTCGCTCAGCCTCGGGCGCGAGCTCCTGGAGCGGGAGGCGCGCAAGTACCGATTGTCGCCCTCGACCCTGCTGGTCTCGGAGGAGGCGAAGAAGATGCTCGCCGATCTCGGGTTTCCGTCGGCGGACGATCTCCTGGCCTCCATCGGCTACGGCAAAACGTCAGCCCATCAGGTGCTGGCCAAGCTGGCCCCGTCCCAGGTCGTCGAAGCCGAGCGGGTCGCCGAGGGCAAAGCCCCGAAGCCCGCCCGTTCCTCGAAAGCGGACGGGGGCGTGAAGATCCGCGGGGTCGAGGATCTCCTGGTGCGCTTCGCCAAGTGCTGCGCCCCGGTCCACGGGGACCCGATCGTGGGGTTCATCACCCGCGGACGAGGGCTCACCGTCCATACCCGGGACTGTCACAGCGTGGCCCAGGGGCTTCTGGATAAGGAGCGTGTCGTGAGCGTGGAGTGGGACGTGGCGGAACCGGCGGCCCGCCCGGTCAAGATCGCCGTGTACATCGGGCGCGATCGCCCGGGGCTTCTCGCCGAGATCTCCACCGCCATCTCCTCCCAGGAGGGCAACATCACGAAGGCCGAGATCACGGTCACGGAGGATCGAAAGGGCATCAACCACTTTGTCGTCGAAGTCGCCGACCTTCAGCAACTCCAGCGGATCATGTCAGCGATCCGCGAGGTCAAGGACGTCATGAAGGTCGAACGCGTCCGCGGCGTCTAGGTGAGGGGAGTCGGGTGACCCGCGCGGAGTTTGAGTCTCTTGTGGCACGGGCCCTTCAAGCGCTCCCCCGTCGCTTCCGGGTCAAGATGAAGAACATCGCCGTGGTGGTGGAAGACCGGGCCGACCCCGACACGCTGAAGGAGATGGGGATCGAGCCCCCTGACACCCTCTATGGCCTGTACCGCGGCGTGGACCTGACTCACCGGGACTCTTCCTACGGCAACATCCTCCCAGACACCATCACGATTTACCAGGGTCCCATCGAGGAGGACGCGGGCGACGAAGAGGAGATGGCGGAGTTGATCCGCGACGTGGTGATCCACGAGGTTGGCCACTACTTCGGCCTCGACGACGAGGCGATGGCCGAGATCGAGTACCCCGAAGAAGAGTAAATCGTTTTTTACTTGACAAGACTTTCAACTTCCCCTAGGTTTTCAGCAGATGCTGAAACAGATCGTACAAGTGAAACAATGCGAAAGTCCGACGAGATTCGGAAACTGGCGGTCCAGCGGTTGCGGGAGCTCTTTCCGAAGGTGAAAGCCTGGGAGGAGATGGCCGACAGGAAGGTGGGCGACCAGCGAGCGGATCTGCTCGCAAAATTCCAGATGGGAGCCCAAGAGCACCTCCTCGCCCTCCAGGTCGCCGGCCTCGGCCAGCCCCGGCAGGTCCGCGAGGCGATCACCCGGTTGAGCGAGATCCGCCGTGATCTCCCAACGGCCTACCCCGTCGCAGTGGCTGAGTACATCGGACCTCAGTCCGCCTCGCTTCTACGCCGGAACGGCTTCGGCTATTTGGATCTTTCGGGGAACTGCTACCTCGCCTTTGAGAACGTGCTCATCGAGAAAGAGGGAAAGCCCAACATCCGCCCCTCGACCCGGCCGCTCAAGTCCCTCTTCGCTCCCAGGGCCACCCGCGTCGTACGGGTGCTGCTCGTGGACCCGCAGCACGCATGGCGGCTGGAGGAACTGGCCAAGGCCGCGGAGGTCAGCCTGGGCCATGCCCATAACGTCATCAAGCGGCTCGAAGAGCTCGCCTGGGTGGTGCGGGGGGAGCATCAGCGAATCCATCTCGCCAAACCCGCCGATGTTCTCGAAACCTGGTGCGAGAGCTACTTTTACGGACAGAACGCGGTGGCGGCCTACTTCTCTCCCGAACGGATCACCCGGCGACTGATGGCTGAGGTCGCGCGTCTGGCGCAGGCGGAGGGGCGACGCTATGCCTTCACGCTTCACTCCGGCGCCGCGCTGGTGGCCCCCAACATCCGCTTTCCTGTCATTCACTGCTACCTCGAAGGGGCGCTGGACCCCTTCGCCCGGTCGCTGGGGCTCCGGCCGGGAGAGGGCGAGGGCAATGTGCATCTCTTGGCGCCGTACGATCAGGGCGTCTTCTACGGCCGGCTGGAAAAGGGCGGTCTTTCGGTGGTGTGCCTCCCGCAACTTTACGCGGACCTCTACCGCTATGAGCGGCGAGGGCGAGAACAGGCAGAGTACCTCCGGCGCGAAGCCATGGGGTACTGAGCCCGAGAGGGGGTGAAACCGACCAATGGCAAAGAAAAAGGCCAAAAAGAAGGGGAAGCGGCGTTAAGGCTTCACGTGCAGCAGAACTATGAAGGCGGGAAAGGAGGTGACAACTGAATGGCGAAAAAGAAGGCGACCAAAAAAAAGAGGAAGTAAGTTCCGCAGCACCCATCGGTGGGGGGTGGCGGCCTCCCACCGGCACTCATCCCAGGGGGAGCGGCGACGCTCCCCCTTTCTTCTAGACGACCTTCGTGACCTTCCCGGCTTTCAGACAGCGGGTGCAGACCCGAATCCGCT
>JACQCL010000005.1 GCA_016201645.1 Candidatus Rokuibacteriota bacterium | reverse complement strand
CGGAACGGTCGCTGGAGCTGCTCGTAAACCGACCGGGCGCCTCGGACGACGAGGTTCCGCTCACTGCGGTCGAGGTGGCCGGCCCCTTCCCCCTCGATGGAAACGGAGACCCCTGCCGCTTCCTCCAGCGTGACCTCATTGTGGAGGGCTAGGGCCAGACCGAGAACGTCAAACCCCGGCCCCAGGTTCGCCGAGGTGGCGGGCACGCGGACGCGAACCCGGGTCGCCACTAGAGGCGCTTGAGCAGCCACTGGGGCGTGAGGCTGATCGCGTACGAGTTGAGGACGACGAAGTAGTTGGTGACGACGAGCAGCCCGATGACCACGAGGAAGACGCCCGCCACCCGTTCCACGATCGGCATCGCGCTCCGGTAGCGCTTGGAGAACCTGAGGAACCCTCCGAGCGCGACAGAGGAGAGGAAGAACGGCACGGCCAAGCCGGCCGAGTAGGCGAGGAGCAGCCTGATCCCCTTCCCCACGGTCTCAGCGGTTCCGGCCAGCGATAAGATCGACCCGAGGATCGGCCCCACGCACGGCGTCCATCCGATCGCGAAGGTCACTCCGACGGCGAAGGTGCCGAGGAACCCGGCCGGTTTTGCCTTGAGCTGGAGCTGTCGGGTGCGGCCGAAGATTCCCACGCGCAACACCCCCGCGATGTAGAGGCCGAAGACGATGATAAGGACGCCTCCTCCCGTCCGGATCCAGTCCCGATAATCCAGCAGAAACTGACCCGCGGCGCTGAAGGATGCGCCCAGGGTGACAAAGACCAGGGAGAAGCCGGCGATGAAGGCCAGGGAATGAAGCATGACCCGACGTCGCGAGCCCGCTGTCGCGTCGGTGGCGAGCCGGTCCACGGACATCCCGGTGATAAACGAAAGGTACGAGGGGAAGAGGGGAAGGACACAGGGCGATAGGAAGGAGAAGAGCCCCGCCCCGAACGCCACGGCCACACCGATAGATTCGCCAACGCTCACAAATATTTAACTCATGCTACTTCAGAAGAGACTCGATCAGGGCCTGCCCGGCCTGCCCGTCCCATTCTCGAGGACCCAGGGCTAGTGCCACGAGGGTGCCCGTTTTGTTCACCAGGAAACTGGTCGGAAGGGCGCGGACGCCGTAGCGGTCGGCCACCGCCATCTTCTGATCGAGCCCGATGGGAAACGTGAGCTTGTGCTCCTTGACGAAAGGAACCACGATGGGTCCCCCCTCCGAATCCACCGACACGGCCACGACGACGAGCCCCTTGTCCTTGTAACGCTGGTAGAGGCGTTCCATGGCCGGCATTTCCTCTTTGCAAGGAGGACACCACGTGGCCCAAAAGTTCACGAAAACGACCTTCCCCTTGTAATCGGCCAACCGCAGGACCTTGCCGTTCAGAGAGGGAACGCCGAGCTCCTTCGCAGCCTGGAGGCGAGCTGGCCTGATCAGGTCGAGCGCCTTGTAAGGGTCCTGGGCGACCGCCTCTCGGGGGATGAGGAGCACAACAATGGCGAGGAGGAACACGCTCCGGAGGACTCGCACGGCGCCAGTATACGTCAGGGCGAGGTCAGGCACCAGGCGCCCGGCTGGAGGCGACGAGCCGCCAGACCGTATCGGCACACTCAAGGAGCGCCTGCCGATCGAGCGAGGACACGAGCGCATAGGCCAGGCCGCGCTGGGTCCAGAGGACCACTTCGGCGCCCTTGACCTCGGTGACGTAGAATCGCCCGTCGCCGACCCGGACCCAGCCGCGGTCGGGGAGGGCGAGCCCCTGACTGGGGAATGCGAACAGCGAGACCAGACTCCGTCCTTTCTCGTAAAGGAGGTAGGCCACGGGACGGTCGGACAGGTCCGAGAGCCGCCCGCCGACCAGGCGGATACCGGAAGGGCTGAAGTCGGGCACGATGACCTCGAAGCGCACCCGCCCCTTGAACCAGCCCGACACCGCTTCCTGGTTGGCGCTCACGACCTCCGCTGGGGCGTCAAGACGGGAATACATCATGTGCTTGGCCACCAGCTCGCTGACCACCGGCGGGGGCACGCTCTTCTCCCAGAACCCAATTCCCAACGCCAGCAGCACCAGGGCGGCCGCCGGCACGGACCAGGCGAGCGCCCGGCGGGCCGCCGCGCCCCAGCGCTCCTCGCGGTCCGCCCGCCTGAGACCCCATCGGATTCGCTCCCTGAGAGCATCCGGCACCGGTTCACGAGGCAGCCGGGTCCGGAGCAGCGTGCGCAGCTCCCTCTCCTTGGCGTAGGCCCACTTGCACTCCATGCAGAAGGCGAGATGCTCGTCCGCCGCGAGCGACCGCTCGACGTCGAGTTCGCCGTCGAGGTGAGCGCCGAGGCAGGCACGCAGTTCCTGGCAGATCATCGTGGGCTCCCAAGCTTCTGCCGCTCGCGGGTGAGCGCCTCCAACGTCCTTCGAATGAGCCGGCGGCCGCGGGACAGGCGGGACATCACCGTCCCGATAGGCACCCCGCAGATCCGGGCAATCTCCTTGTAGGAGCATTCCTCGACGTCGGCCAGCAGGACGACCTTGCGGAAGATGACAGGCAAGCCGTCGAGCACGGCGACGAGGTCTGCGTCCACGATCCGCTTCAGCAGCTGCTCCTCCGGATTTTCGACCGCGTTCGCCCCGTCAGGCATCTCCACCTCGAGTCGCTCTAGCTCCCCCTCATCCAGCCCCGGCACCTCCCGCCCCTGCCGCTTGACCTGGTTCACGAAGGTGTTGTGCAGGATGGCGAAGAGCCAGGCCCGGCAATTCGTCCCTGGATCGAACTGATCGAAATGTCTGAAGGCCCTGAGGTACGTTTCCTGCACGAGGTCTTCCGCCTCCGTCCGGTTCCCGGTGAGGCGCACGGCGAATTGAAACACCCGGTCCAGATGGACCAACGCCTGACCCTCGAATTCGGACATCGCCGATTGACTCGCCACGGCCTCTCACCTAGGAAAACAGCTGTAAGGGAATATCTATTCCCAGCAGGCGTTTGCCAGCATATCATAGACAACTGAGTCGAACGCACCATGCCCCTCAGGGATGGCCATTCACATGGTCACGGCGGCCAAGCGATGAGTTCACGGTCATTTGCCGTCGGGGCGCGTCCGCACCCGACGCTCGGCCATCACACGCCGTGAGCCAGTACCGTATCGCGGTGATCGGGGGAGACGGCATCGGGCCCGAGGTCATGGCCGAAGCCCTCAAGGTGCTGCGGGCGGTGAGTGGGCCGAGCCTCTCGCTCTCCTGGGAGGAGGCGGAGGCCGGGGCGGCCCTCTGGGCGCGCACAGGGGATGACCTTCCCAAGGAGACGCTGGCCCTCTGCCAGGCGACGGACGTGATCCTCTTCGGCGCGACGGGGCTTCCGAACATCCGGTATCCCGACGGGACTGAGATCGCTCCTCAGATCACTCTCCGTCTCGTCCTGGACCTCTACGCCGGCGTCCGCCCGATCAGGCTCTCCCCCGGCGTGCCCAGCCCGCTGGCCGTCCCGCCAGGTCGGACGATTGATTACGTGATCTTCCGGGAGAACACGGAAGGGCTTTTCGCCTCCCGGGGCGGCGGCGCCAGGGTCGGCGACTCGATGGCAGTCGATAGCCTGGTGATCACTCGTTCCGGCACCGAGAGAATCGTGCGGCGGGCGTTCGAATGGTGCCAGAAGCGGGCCGGGGCGCCCGCCGACGGCGTCCGCCGCGTGACGTGCGTGGACAAGGCCAACATGTTCCGTAGCTATGCCCTCTTCCGCCAGGTGTTTCAGGAGGTTGCCCGAGAGCACCCTGGGATCGACGCCGAGTGCGCCTATGTGGACGCGATGAGTATGTACCTCACGCAGTCGCCCTGGCGTTACGACGTGATCGTGGTGGAAAACATGTTCGGCGACATCCTGTCGGACCTCGGCGCCGCGACCGTGGGAGGACTCGGGATGGCCCCCTCGGGAGACATCGGCGACCGCTGGGCCCTCTTCCAACCCTGCCACGGCACGGCACCCGACATCGTCGGCAAGGGCATCGCCAACCCGCTCGCCATGATCTTGTCGGCGGCCATGATGCTCAGGTGGCTGGGAGAGCGTCGGGCCGACGCGGCGGCGACACTGGCCGCGGAGCGGATCGAGAGGGCTGTGAGCACCGTCCTCGCGGCCGGCACTGCCAGGACCCGCGACATCAGGGGCACGGCGACCACCCGCGAGGTGGGCCAGGCGGTCCTCGAGGCGCTCTCGTGAACGCCCCAGACCTCTGCTTCACGCCTGCGGCCGACCTGGTCCGGCTCTTTCGCGCCCGCAAGACCGCGCCCCTCGAGGTGATGCAAGCTGTGCTCGCGCGCATCGATGCCGTCAACCCGAAGCTCAACGCCTACGTCACCGTCGCGCGCGAGACCGCGCTGAAAGCCGCCCGGGCGGCCACCACCGCGCTCAAGAAGGGCGCCGCTCTCCCTCCTCTCCACGGCATCCCCGTCTCGATCAAGGACCTGACCCCGACCAAAGGCATTCGCACCACCTGGGGCTCCAAGATCTATGAGCACCAT
>JACQCL010000062.1 GCA_016201645.1 Candidatus Rokuibacteriota bacterium | reverse complement strand
GTCACTCGAGCATCCCCACTCGCAGCTCATCGCCACGCCGATCGTGCCGATCATGGTCGAGGAGGAACTGGAGGGCGCGGCCCGGTACTTTCGGATGAAGGAGCGCTGCGTCTGGTGCGACATCGTGCGCCAGGAACGCCAGGGAGGCGGCCGCGTCATTCTGGACAGAGGTGCGTTCATCGCGCTGGCACCGTTCGCCCCCCGATTCCCGTTCGAATCCTGGGTCCTCCCGACCACGCACCGGCCGGCCTACGAGGACGTCGAGCTCGACGAGGTCCGAGAGCTGGCTTCGATCGTGGGTGAGCTGCTCCGGCGGATGAACCAAGTCCTGAGCGATCCCCCCTTCAATTTCATGCTCCACACCGCGCCCTTGCGCGAGCCGGCGCTCGCCCACTTCCACTGGCACCTCGAAATCATCCCGAAACTGACCAAGGTCGCCGGGTTCGAGTGGGGGAGCGGCTTTTTCATCAACCCGACCCCGCCCGAGGACACGGCACGCTACCTCGGCGGAGCGATTTCGTGAGCCCGAATTGTCCCCTAAGTTGACAGGATTCAAGGCCTTTGTTACAATTCGGCCCGATCATTTGCGGGAATAGCTCAGTGGTAGAGCACTACCTTGCCAAGGTAGGGGTCGCGGGTTCAAATCCCGTTTCCCGCTCCAGCTCTCGATTGCTTTCGGCGGCGTAGCCAAGTGGCCAAGGCGGAGGTCTGCAAAACCTCTATTCAGCGGTTCAAATCCGCTCGCCGCCTCCAATCATAGAGTCCATCACCATAGCGCGCCGAGGTGGCGGAACTGGGAGACGCCGCGGACTTAAAATCCGCTGGGTGAAGAGCCCGTGAGAGTTCAAATCTCTCCCTCGGCACCAACGGAACGATCGCCAGGACCAGGACGGGACGCGGCAAGAGGGCATTCAAAGGAGGAGAGCGGCGTGCAAACCCTCAAGGTGGTCCGAAAGACGCTCACGCTCCTGAGCGAAAAACACTCCGAGCTCTACGACATCACGAAGCAGATCCGCGACATCGTCCTGAGCGCGGACGTGAAGGAAGGCATCCTGCTCGTGAACTCGCTCCACACGACAGTCGCGTTGTTTGTGAACGAGTTTCAGGCGGCCCTCGCCGAGGATCTGAAGGGCTTGTTTGAGCGACTCGTCAAGGAGCGGGACGGATACCGGCATGACGATCCCCGCTATTCCGACTGCGAGCGGGGCAACGCCCACGCTCACCTGCGGGCGGCGCTTCTCGGACGAAGCGTCGCGGTCGGCATCAGCAGGGGCGAGCTGTCGCTCGGCAGGTTTCAGAGCATCATCTTCGCCGAGCTGGACGGTCCCAGGCAGCGGAGCATTGACCTCCAGATCATGGGGGTCTGAGTTCCCCGGGGTGGGACCTCGGCGGTAGGGTGAGGGGTCCCGTGAACGTCGAGCAGATCGGTCCGTACCTCTGGCAGATCCCCCGCGACGCCAAGCGGGGGATGCGTGTGCCGGGCCTCATCCTGGCCGACGCGCCGCTGATGGCCCAGATCCGCCGCGATACCTCCCTCGAGCAGGTCGCCAACGCCGCAACGCTCCCCGGCATCGTCAAAGCCTCCTTCGCCATGCCCGACATTCACCAGGGCTACGGCCTTCCCGTCGGCGGCGTCGTGGCGACCGACGCTGAGACCGGCGTGGTGAGCCCGGGCGGCGTCGGCTACGATATCAACTGCGGGGTGCGGTTGCTCCGGACGAACCTCGCGGCCGGCGACGTGTTGCCTCGCCTCCGCGAACTTGTCGATGGTCTCTACCAGGCCATCCCGGCCGGCGTAGGGTCGCGCGGCGCGGTCAAGCTCTCGGCAGGGGATGAGCGGCGAATGGTCGAGACCGGCGCCCGGTGGGCGGTCGAGCACGGCTTCGGGGAGCGCGAGGACCTCTTACGGATCGAATCGAACGGGTGCCTGGCGGAGGCGGACCGCGACGCCGTCTCGCCGAAAGCGTACGAGCGGGGGAAGAACCAGCTGGGGACGCTGGGCTCAGGCAATCACTTCCTGGAAATCCAGGTGGTGGAGGAGATCTACCACGAGCCCGCGGCGGCGGCGCTCGGGCTGTTCAGGGACCAGGTCACGGTGATGATCCACACCGGCTCCCGCGGCATGGGGCACCAGGTCTGCACGGACTACCTGCGGCGGCTGGAGGGCGCCCTCCAGAAATTCGGCATCTGGCTTCCCGATCGTCAGCTCGCGTGTGCGCCGCTCGACTCGGCCGAGGCCACGGAATACCTGGGGGCTATGCGGGCAGCGGCGAACTTCGCGTTTGCGAACCGCTAGTGCTTCGCCCACTTGAGCCAGGAAATCCTGAGCCGCGTCCTTTCGGTCAGTCCGGCCGCGCTCGGCATGACGCTCGTGTACGACGTCGCCCACAACATCGCCAAGCTTGAGGAGCACGAGGTTGACGGACGGCCGCGACGGCTTCTCGTCCACCGTAAAGGGGCCACCCGAGCGTTTCCTCCCGGCCACCCGGAGTTGGTGGACGCCTACCGGGAGATCGGCCAGCCCGTGCTGATCCCGGGAGACATGGGACGGTATTCATACGTCCTGGTCGGGACAGCGGCCTCCATGAGGGAAACCTTCGGTAGCACGTGTCACGGCGCCGGGCGGGTGATGAGCCGGACCGCCGCCGTGAAGGCCGCGCGCGGGCGGCAGATCGGCCGGGAGCTCGAGTCGAGAGGAATTCTGGCTCGGGCGACAGGTCGGGGCGCCCTTGAGGAGGAGATGTCCGAAGCCTACAAGGACGTGAAGGACGTTGTTCACGTCGTGGAGAGCTTCGGGATCTCCCGGAAAGTGGCCAAGCTCCGCCCGATCGGGGTCATCAAGGGCTAGCAAGCCTTGACCGGCTTCTCCAGCATCTGCTACACTGAGACGACGTAACTCCCTATAAAAAAAGGAAGAGATGTCCTGGGACCTACGGAAAAAGGCACAAGCCCTCCTGGCTCTCGAAGAGGGAGGGATTGTGAAGGACTGGGGCGGCAAGATCTCCGTCGCCCTGGTTTACCCCAACACGTACGCGGTCGGCATGTCCAACCTGGGCTTTCAGACCGTGTACGCCTACCTGAACCGGCTCCCCGACGTCGTCTGCGAGCGAGTCTTCTTCCCTGATCCCGAGGATCTGGACGAATATCTCAGAACCCGAACCGTGCCGTCTTCATTGGAGACCCAGCGGCCCCTCTCGGACTTCCACCTCGTCGGCTTTTCGGTGACGTACGAGGGGGACTATATCAATGTGCTGCGTCTCTTGAGCATGGCGGGGATTCCGCTCTACCCCGAGGCGCGCCGCCCCCAGGATCCCCTGATCCTGATGGGGGGCGTTTGCGCGTTTGCGAATCCCGAGCCGGTCGCCCCGTTCATGGATTTCGTGGTGGTCGGCGAGGGCGAGGAGATCGTCGGCGAAATCGTGGCGGCCTACCGCGAGGCGTTCGAGGGCGTGGACCCTGCTCGCCGCCGGCGGGACGCGTTTCTCGACCGGCTGGCGCCGATCCAGGGTATTTATCTCCCCCACGCGTACCAGGTTCGCCACGCGGGCGACGGGACCATCGCCGCCGTAGAGCGGGAGCGCGAGGATGTACCCCAGATCGTGGTCAAGCGCCGGCTCAAAGACGTGAACCAGTTCGAGACCATCTCCCTCTTGAAGACGCCGCGGGCCGAATATGGGCATATGTCCCTTTTGGAGGTGGGCAAGGGCTGCGGGCGGGGGTGCCGTTTCTGTCTGGAAGGGGAGATCTATCGCCCGGTCCGCCACCGGAGCCTCGACTCGCTGCGGGCAACGGTCGCCAAGATCGCCAAGGACGGCAAGCGAGTCGGCCTGGTGGGCGCCTGCGTCTCGGACTACCCGTGGATCGGGGACCTCATGAAGATTCTGGAGGAGCACGGCGTGGAGGTCTCGATCTCGTCGCTGAGGGCGGACAGCCTCACGGAGGAGCTAGTGGCGTCCCTCAAGCGCGGCGGCCATCGCACGCTGACGATGGCGCCCGAGGCCGGTACCGAGCG
>JACQCL010000061.1 GCA_016201645.1 Candidatus Rokuibacteriota bacterium | reverse complement strand
CGACCTGATGGTGGACGGCTACTTTCTCCCGAACTCGCCGACCCTCATGAATGCCGGAAAGGGAAACCGGCTCCAATACTCGGCCTGCTACGTGCTCCCGGTCGGTGACTCGATGGAGGAGATTTTCGACGCCGTGAAGGCCGCGGCGACCTCCTGGACGGCCCCCAGGCTCTTTCCCCACCGCTCCTCGGCCCGCGCCAGGCACTGGGCCACCCGCCAGCACATCTCCTCGGGGGTCTCCAGCACTTCGTCGCCCTTGCGGGTCAGATAGCGCTCCCGGAGGACGCGGAGGGCGGGTTCGGTCCACTTTCCGACTTTTGGCGGCCGCGTCTGAGACAGCATACGACGCCTCCTTTGGGCGTACCTCCGATTAGCGGTGAACCGGGACGATGGGTCCGCGAGCTGGACTGGCCTGAGGCCGGCTCTTGGCGGCGCGCCAACGGGGGTGACGGCCCAGCACGCTGAGCGCCAAACCGAACTGCCAGGAAACGGTCATTTGCTGAACTGGAGCCATTGCACTCGGCCCACTATATTGTGTGGTGAGCCAGAGCCTACCACACTAGATTTGGCGTCGGTCAAGGAAAAAAGTTTTCAGGCGGCTCGTTCGGGTGAACACAATCACAAGCTTAGGCATAAACGCCTAACCTTCCAAGGGATTTCCCCTGCCCTGTCAACCAATAGGGGGGCGGATTCGTTAAACTTAGTGAGATCGACGAGCGGATGAGGACCTTGACGGCCGTCCCGCCCTGGCATGCGCAGTATGAGGCGCTCTACCGTGAGCACTCGGCGCGCGTGGTGCGACTGTGCCAGCTTCTTCTGGACGATCCCCAGGAGGCGCGGGAAGTGGCGCAGGAGGTCTTTGTCAAGCTGCTCCGACAGTATCAAGAACCGGACCGGAGCACTCGATGGGGGGCGTGGCTCACCCGCGTTGCGGTGAACGCCTGTCGCGACCGGCAGCGTTCAGGCTGGTGGCAACGGTGGCGCCGGCGGCACCAGGTCATCGAGGATATGGAGCTTGTGGCGAGCGAGCCGACCCCGGAGCGGGCGGCGATCGGCAGGGAAGGCCGCGAGCGGATCTGGGGGGCCTTTCGAGAGCTTCCCCGGCGCCAGCGGGAGGTCTTCGTGCTGCGACATCTCGAGGAGTGGTCGACCCAGGACGTTGCTGACGCGTTGGGCCTGACCACCGGCAGCGTGAAGCGTCATTTGTGGAGAGCGGTGGAACGCTTACGCAAGGTCCTAGGAGGGTAGTGATGAACCGGTGCCTCGAAGACCGAACCCTGTTGCTGATCCATTATGAGGAGGGCAGTGCGCCAGAGCGGACGCACCTTGGGAGCTGCCTTGGTTGCGCGGCACGCTATCAGCGGCTGGTCCGGGATCTCCAGGTGATCGCTGGCGCGCTCCGGGGGGCGCCGCCGGCCGCGGCTCTGTCGCGTCCCCCCACGCTCGCGTGGCGCAGCTTCGCCGCCGCCGCCGCGCTGGCTGCCCTCGCCCTGTTCGTGGGAGTCGAGGCGTGGATGTGGCGCGAGTCCGTGTTGTGGGTCAGTCCGAAGCCGAGCGGCGACGACACGGAGACCTTGGCCTTCCTCGAGGAGGTGTCCAGAACGCTGTCCTCCGCGGGAGATGCCAGCGGCGTGGCGACCGTCATGCTCTCCCCTGCCCCGGACCTTACCGATGCGACGGCGGCGCCGGAGGCGGACTGGTCAGGCGAGGGGGACGAAGGCGCGCTGCCCGGGCTGCGATGAAAAACAGCAGATGAGGAGGGAGCGTCGATGAAATCGCGATGGGGCGTAGTCCTGGTGGGGGTGCTTGCCGTGGGTCTCTGGACGGCAGCGGCGTCTGGAGTGGAGCCGGCAGGCATGGGCGGATACGGAATGGACTCGGGGCACGGGGGGTTCGGCATGATGTTGCCCCTGTTCGTCAAAGGGGCTGGCCTCACGGAGGCCCAGCAGGCTCAGGTCAAACAGATTGTGGCGAACCATCGCCCTCAGTTTCAGGGGCTCGTGAGCCAGCTGCGGGCCGCGCACACGCAGTTGGCCGACAAGCTCTACGCGCCCGGTCCGGTGAAGGCCGAAGACCTTGCTCCCTTGACGCAACAGATCACTCAGCTACGGGGACAGCTTGCCCAGGAGGGGCTTCAGGTTGCCCTGGAGGTCCGCGGCGTGCTCGCCCCCGAGCAGCTTGCCAAGGCCGGGCAGACTCGGAAGCGGTTCAACGAGCTGCGAGCCGAAATGAGGGGGCTCCTCGGGGCGGGTCAGTAACCTCTCAGGGGTCCGGCCGCGGCGTGGCACAATTGATATAATTTCCGTTCGTCTCTGGCGCAGGCGCCGGTACAATATTTGCCGTGGTTGCCGGCGCTTTTCTCTGCCTCGCCAAGTCCTGAGGCGCTTTCCCTGGTGGGAGGAGAGTCCGTATGAAACGGGGTTCGGTGGTCGGGCCGCCAGCGCTCGGTCTGGCGCTGGCTGTCGGCATTTGGGCGATTCCTCTGTTGGCGGCAGCCCAGCCCCCTCCCGGGCCTTCCTCACCGCCTGTCTCCGCTTCGGCTCCCTCCCCCGCCACGTCACCGGTTGCCGGGCGCGTGCTGACGTTGAAGGAAGCCATCAGGATCGGGCTTGAGACGCAACCCGACATCCAGGCCCGGCTCGCCGATTACGCTGCGGCCCAGCACCGGGTGAAGGAGGCCCTCTCCAACATCTTCCCGCAATTGGGCGGCAGCTGGACGGCCAATAGGCAGAAGAGCGAGTTTTTCTCGGGCGCCATCGGGGGGGGCGTCGCCAAACCCTCCCCGCTCTTTAGTACCAACCAGACAGCCCAGGTGACCCTCTCTCAGATCCTCTTCGACTTCGGGAAGACCTTCGCCGCGACCGATGTGGCCAAAGCCCAGGCTGAAGTCTCGCGGTTCGATGCGGAGGTCCAGAAGGATCAGGTGATCCTCAATGTCAAGCAGGGGTACTTCAACCTACTCTTGGCCAAGCGGCTCGTCTCCGTCAACGAGGAGGCGGTGGCGCGTGCGGAGTTGAACCTCCGGAGCGCCAAGGGGTTTTTCGAGGTTGGGACCCGGCCCAAGATTGACGTTGTCCGCGCCGAGGTGGACAGGGCCAATTCTCAGGTGACGCTGATCCAGGCGCGGAACGCGGTCAGCCTGGCGCGGGTTGCCCTGAACACGGCCATGGGGATCCGGGTGAACACGCCGACAGAGGTGGAGGATATCCTCGCCTACGAGCCCTACCCCGTGGACGAGGACGAGCTGATTGGCGAGGCCCTCCGGCAGCGGCCCGATTACCGTCGCGTGAATGCGCTGGTGACGTCGGCCGAGGCGTCAGTCCGACAGGCGTTCCGGAACTTCTTTCCCGATATCTCCGGCCAAGGCCAGTACGGCGGAACTTTCCGGAGTCCCAGAAGGCCCGTGGATGACCTCGCCGAAACCTGGTTGCTCGGCGTCACGCTCACGTGGACCATCTTCGACGGCGGCAATAAGGTTGCGCGCTACCAGGAGGTCCAGAAGACCCTGGAATCCGGGCGGTCCCAGGTCAAATCCCTCGAGCTCTCCATCAGCCAGGAGGTCGTCCAGACCGCGCTCAACCTCAATGCCGCCAGGGAGCAGATCGAGGCGGCGAAAAAGGCGGTCGAGTCGGCTCAGGAAAACTTCCGCCTGGCTCGGGGTCGCTTCGATGCAGGCGTCGGCACGATCATTGAGCTGACGGACGCCCAGCTGGCCCTCACGCAGGCCGAGGCTACGTACGCGCAGGCGCTGGCCAGCTACCGGATTGACATCGCCCAGCTCGAGCGCGCCCTGGGTCGCCGCTAGCGCTGTCCGCTGGCGCGGATACAATTGTAAATAGTCCGGTCGGGGAGACTCTCCAGTCATCATGAGGCGTCGGCTCCTCACGCTCTTCGTCATCGTGGTTCTCGCCGTCGGGGTCACGGCAGCCTGGTTCTATGCCCAGGGGCGGGGCGCCATCCCGAGGTACCGGTTCGCCAAGGTGGAGAAAGGTCCGCTGACGGCCACGGTCTCAGCGACGGGAAACCTCAACGCGGTGATCACGGTCCAGGTGGGCTCTCAGGTCTCCGGGCAGATCAACCAGCTCCTCGCCGATTTTAACTCGCAGGTCAAGAAGGGCCAGCTCATCGCCCGCATCGACCCCGACAGCTTCGAAGCGAAGGTCAACCAGGCGAAGGCGGACCTGGAGAACGCCCAGGCCGCCGTGCTGAACCAGACCGCCAACGTCGAGCGGGCGCGGGCCGATGTCGAGAATGCCCGCGCCGCGTTGGCCAGCGCCCAGGCCCAGACGGCGAAGGCCCAGGTCGCCCTCCTCGATGCCAAGCGCGACTTCGATCGCAAGTCGGAACTCTTGAAGAAGGAGCTCATCGCCCAGAGCGACATGGACACCTCACAGGCCACCCGCGATTCCGCGGCGGCGCAGCTCGAGTCGGCGCGGCACCAGGAGCAGGCGCTGGCCTCGCAGATCCGCTCCGCGGAGGCCCAGCTGAAGGTGGCGGAAGCCCAGCTCAAGGCCGCGCAGGCTCAAGTCAGACTGAAGAAGGCCGCGCTCGACCAGGCCCAGGTGGACCTGGACCATACGTACATCCGGGCGCCTGTTGACGGTGTCGTCGTGTCGCGGAACGTGGACGTGGGGCAGACCGTGGCGGCCAGCCTTCAGGCTCCGACCCTGTTTACGATCGCCCAGGACTTGACCCAGATGCAGGTGGACACGAATGTGGACGAGGCTGACGTCGGCCGGATCGGGCTGGGTCAGCCCGCGACCTTCACCGTGGACTCGTTCCCGGGGCGGACCTTTTCGGGGGAAGTGGTCCAGATCCGGAAGGCGCCCCAGGTGGTCCAGAACGTGGTGACCTACGACGTCGTGGTGTCCGCTCAGAACAAGGAGCTGAAGCTCTTGCCGGGCATGACCGCCAATGTGAGGATTGTCGTGGACCAGAAGCCCTCGGTCCTCAAGGTTCCCAACGCCGCCCTGCGCTTCCGCCCTCAAGGGGTGGAGCCTGACGGGGCCCCCCGCGGCGGAGGGGGGCAGCCGGCCAGCCCGCGCGGCGGCCTTCAGGGGCGGGTCTGGATCCTGGGACCCGATGGCAAACCCAAGCCGCTCTCAGTTCAGCTCGGGATCAGCGACGGGTCGTTCACGGAGATCCTCGACGCCGCACTGGCGGAAGGGCAGGAGGTCATCGTCGGGGCCACCGAGCGCCCCGCCTCTCAGCCGGCCGGGGGCGGGGCTCCACGGATCCGGTTCTGAGATGGCCGAGGCCCTCGTCGAAACCCAGGGGCTCGTCAAGGAGTACCGGCTCGGGCCCCACGTCGTGCACGCGCTCCGCGGCGTGTCGGTCCGGATGCGACGGGGCGAGTTCGTGGCGGTCATGGGACCGTCGGGATCGGGCAAGTCCACCTTCATGAACCTTCTGGGGTGCCTGGATACCCCCACGGCCGGCCGCTACCTTCTCGATGGGGAAGACGTCTCGCATCTCTCCCGGGACACGCTCGCCCGGATCCGCAACCAGAAGATCGGGTTCGTCTTCCAGGGGTTCAACCTGCTCCCCCGGATCAGCGCGCTGGAGAACGTCGAGCTCCCGCTCCTCTATGACGGCACCCCTCCGAGCGAACGCCGGCCCAAGGCGCGGGCGAAACTCGAAGCCGTGGGCCTGGCCGACCGCGAGCACCACCACCCCGCCCAGCTCTCGGGAGGGCAGCAGCAGCGGGTGGCGATCGCCCGCGCCCTCGTGAACAACCCGCTCTTGGTCCTGGCCGACGAGCCCACCGGCAACCTCGATTCGCGCACCAGCGTGGAGGTCATGGCGCTCTTCCAGGAGCTCAACCGAAACGGAATCACGATCGTGCTGGTCACCCACGAGGCGGACATCGCCCAGTACGCTGCGCGCGCCCTCAGCTTCCGCGACGGCAAAGTGATCCAGGACCAACCGGTGGCCGAACCGAAGGACGCCGAGGCCCTTCTGGCCACCCTCCCGCCCCTGGAGGTGGAGGCATGAACGTCCTGGCCAGCGCGCGCATCGCGTTGGCCGCGCTCCGGGTCAACGCCCTCCGGAGCGCGCTCACGATGCTGGGGATCATCATCGGCGTCGGGGCCGTGATCACCATGGTGGCGGTGGGGGCTGGAGCCCAGGCGCGGGTGGCCGAACAGATCCAGAGCCTCGGCTCGAACCTCATCATCGTCCTCTCGGGCGCGATCACATCCGGCGGGGTTCGGCTCGGCCAGGGGACCCAGCTCACCATCACCGAGGACGATGCGTGGGCCATTCAGCGCGAGATCCCAAGTATCCAGGCTGCCGCGCCGTCCATG
>JACQCL010000057.1 GCA_016201645.1 Candidatus Rokuibacteriota bacterium | reverse complement strand
CCGCCGAAGGCGACGACCCGGCCCTGGACGTCCCGGATGGGAAAGAGGAGGCGGCCGCGGAAGCGATCGTAAAACCCGGACCCCGTCTGGCGCGGGAGGACCAGGCCGACTTGGACCAGCTGCTCCTCGGAGACCCCGCGCCCCTTCATGAACGCGAGGAGGTGATCCCAGCCCTCGGGGGCATAGCCGAGCGTGAACCGTCGCGCCGTCTCGGGCGCGATGCCGCGCGTCTCGAGGTAGCGGCGCGCGCCTTCGCCCTCGGGGCGATCCCAGAGCGCCTCCTGGTAGAACTCGGCGGCCAGGGCCATGGTCTTGAAGAGCGCCTCGCGCTGACCGTCGGCCTCGCCCCGCCGCTCTGCCGGAAGCGCCACGCCCGCGCGCTGGGCCAAGACGCGCACCGCCTCGGGGAACGCCAGGCGATCCTGGCGCATCAGGAAGCCGAAGGCGTCGCCGCCGACGCCGCAGCCGAAGCAGTGGAAGATGCCCTTTTTCGGATGGACCATGAAGGAGGGGGTCTTCTCGGCGTGGAAGGGACAGAGGCCCTTCCAGTTCTCCCCGGCGCGCTTGAGGTTCACGAACTGGCCTACCAGGTCCACGAGATCCACCCGGGACCGGATCTCCTCGAGGAGCTGAGGGGAGAAGCCGCCCGCCATCCTAGTCCACCTTCAATTCGACGAGCGTGGCTCCACCACCGCTCTCGGGTTTATAGGCATCAACCAGCGGGTGCCCCGTCAGAACCTCGTGAACCGCTTTCCTGAGGGCGCCCGTCCCCTTGCCGTGAATGAGGCGGACTGAGCGGCGCCCGGCCAGGAACGCGTCGTCGAGGTACTTCTCCACGAGGTCCCGCCCCTCGTCCGTCGTTTTGCCGAGCAGCATCAGCTCCTCGGGCACCGCGGCCTTTTCAGGCGTCCTGACGCTGTCGCGCCACGACGGGGCCAGCGCCACTGTCCGGGGCGGGGCTGGTGCCGGCATCGGTGGCGCCGCCTCTGCCAGCCGCTTTCGCGTCGCCTCCAGCGACCGCCGCGAGCGTTCCTCGGATCTGAGCCGCTCCCATTCCTCGGCCACCTTCCGGCGAATGTCGGCGAGGAGCGCCTGAGCCTCGGCCCTGGCCCTGGCCAGCGTCTCCTTGGCTTTCGCCTGGGCCGCCTCCAGTTCCTTCTGGGCCCGGGCCAGGAGCGTGGCGGCCTGGAGCTGGCGTTTCTCCGCCTCGCCGCGCTCGATCGCCGCCGCGCGCGTCTCGGCGTCGAGGCGCGCGAGCAGCTCTTGGAGATTCCGCGCTTGGGTCGAACGGTGCGAGTGCGCTCGGTCAATCAGATGCTCCGGCAAGCCGAGGCGCGCCGCGATCGTGAGGGCATAGCTCTGCCCGGGGTGATCGTAGAGGAGGCGGAAGGTGGGAGCCAGCCGGTTCTGGTCGAATTCGACTGAGGCGTTGCGGGCTCCTGGGCGGGTGGACGCGAATGCCTTGAGAGGCTCCAGGTGAGTCGTGGCCATGACGAGGGCACCGCGCGCTTGGAGATCTTCGAGGATTGCCTGGGCCAGCGCCGCCCCCTCGTCGGGATCGGTGCCCGCTCCCAGCTCGTCGAGCAGCACCAGGGATCGGGCGTCCACCTCCTCCAGGATCTCCCGGACCTGTTTGACGAACGCCGAGAAGGTGGACAGGTTTTCCGCCACGCTCTGATCGTCTCCGATTACGGCGAAGACCTGCCTGAACACGGGGAGCCGGCTTCCTTCCTTAACGGGGAGGTGGAGCCCGGCCTGGCACATCAGAGCAAGGAGGCCGAGGGTTTTCAGCGCCACTGTTTTGCCGCCCGCGTTCGGGCCGGTGATGATGAGGAGCGGCAGTAGGGCGTCCAGATGAAGGTCCACCGGAACAACGGGACGCCCGGCCTCCTGCCAGCTCTGGGCCAGGAGGAGCGGGTGCCGCGCTTCGGAGAGCGCGACGGTCCGGCCGGGATCGAGTTCGGGCTCGGTGGCCGTCATGCGCTCGGCCAGCTCGGCCCGGGCGAACACCAGGTCCAGCCCGCCGATCCCGTCCACCAGCGCTTGCAGGTCGGGGAGGGCGGAGCGGACCTCGTCGGTCAGCACCTGGAGGATCCTCAAGGACTCTGCTTCTTCCTCCCGCACGGCCTGCACGAGACTGTTATTGAGCTCGACGACCTTGTCAGGCTCGACGAAAAGGGTTGCCCCGCTCTGGGAGCGGTCGTGCACGATCCCTCGCACGCGCGCCAGGGCTAGAGCCCTGACGGGCACGACGTAGCGGCCATGGCGGATGGTGACGTATCGGTCCTGGAAGATCGCCTCCGCGCCCTGAGTCTGAAAGAGGGCCTCGAGGAGTTTGACGATCTCCTCGCGCTGCTCCCGGATTTTTCTCCTGATCTGCCGAAGGCGCGGGCTGGCCTCATCGGTGAGCGCGCCCTCGGGGGTGAGGGACCGGCTCAAGAGTGCATGGAGCGGGGTCAGGCCGGGAAGACGGGAGCACGCGGTGGCGAGGCCCGGGGCCGTCGCTGCCACGCTCTGACCATAGGCCCGGAGGCGAGCACCCGCTTCGATCAGGGGAACCAGGGCAACGAGTTCTGCGCCGTCCAGGAGCGCCCCTTCGGTCGGGACTCGTTCGAGAGTGGACCTCACGTCCGGGACCGTCCCCCAGGGCGGGGGGCCGGCTGACTGAAGGGCCTGACGGCCTTCCCGGGTTTCGGCGAGCAGATGGCGGACGGCGCCGGGATCGGTTCGGGGCTCGAGGCAAAGCGCCCGTTCCTGTCCCATCGGTGTGTCGGCCTCACGGGCCAGGAGCGTCCGCACCTCGTCCCACTCAACGCCCCTGCCCCAGAGACGGCCTGGGTCCATGTTCTCGCCCTTCTCGATTCCGGCCTCGCCTCCGGAACCGGTGGCGATCAATGCGCGGGGATGGCCGTTAATCGAAGAACCGCTCGCGCCGCTTGGCTTTCTTCCGGGCAGCCAGCGCCTTCCGCTTCCGCCTGACGCTGGGTTTTTCGTAGTGCTGCCGCTTTTTGAACTCGGAGAGGAGCCCCGACTTCTCGCACTGCTTCTTGAATCGCTTCAGCGCGCTTTCGAAGGACTCGTCGGCTTCGACGATGACCTTGGTCACGCACTTTCCCCCCTTCCCCTTGACCGGATCGCCGTCGGTGGATAAACGTTAACTATATATCACGCGTCCCCCACCCTGTCAAAGACTTGGGGGTTTAGACGGCGAAGCGGATCGTCAGGATCTCGCCCTCCCTCACCCGGTACTCGCGCCCCTCGAGGCGCAGCGCCCCGCGCTCGCGGAGCTGCGCCCAGACCGGCGCGGAGAGGAAGGTCTCCACGCTGACGACCTCGGCACGGATGAACCCGCGGGCCATGTCGCTGTGGATCTTCGCCGCGGCGTCGAGGGCGGTGGCCCCTTCGGGGAGGCTCCAGGCTCTCAGCTCTTCGCCGACGACCGTATAGAAGGTGATCAGCCCGAGGAGCCGGTAGCCCACCCGGATCAGCTGGACGAGGGCCGAGTCCTCCAGTCCCAGCTCGGCCCGGAACTGACGCGCCTCCTCGCGCGGGAGCTGGGCCAGGTCGGCCTCGAGCTTTCCGTCCACCGTCACGACGGGGGCGCCGCCGGAGGCCGCGGCGAGCCTCTCGGCCAAATCCAGGCTCCCCGAGTCGGACCGATCCACGTTGGCGGCGTAGCACATCGGTTTTCCGGTCAGAAGCCCCAGCTCGCGCATCAGCACAGCGTCGGCTGGCTTGATCTCGAAGGTCCGGATGGGCGCGCCCCGCGCGAGGGCGCTGCGCCAGCGTTCGAGCAGCGCGAGCTCGCCGCGGCCGCCGGGCTCGGCACGGGCGGTCCGCTTGATCTTGTCGAGGCGGCGCTCGACGACCTCGAGGTCGGCCAGGAGCAGCTCGGTGTTGACGATCCCGATGTCGCGCCCGGGGTCGGGCTCTCCACCGGGGTGGGGCACGTCGCCCGCCCGGAAGCAGCGAACCACGTGGACGAGGGCCTCGACCGCCCGCATGTGGGAGAGGAACTGATTGCCGAGTCCCTCGCCGCGGCTTGCGCCCTCGACGAGGCCGGCGATGTCCATGACCTCCAGGTGGGCGGGGGTGATCTTGGCGGGCCGGAGCGCGGCGGCGAGCCGGTCGAAACGGTCATCCGGGACCGCGACGGCGCCCTTTCGCGGCTCGAGCGTCGAGAAGGGATACGGCGCGATGAGGGTGGCGGCGCCCGTCAGGGCGGTGAAGAGCGTGGACTTGCCCGCGTTCGGGAGGCCGACGAGCCCGCAGGTGAAGCCCAACGGTTCTCAGCGACCGGCGACCAGCTTCAGCACCTGGTCGGCCGCCTCCCGGCACGCCGCCTCGACTACGGGCAGCTCGTCCGGGAGAAACGGGGAGAGAACGTGGTCAACGACCTCGTCTTTGTCGCCGGGACGGCCGATGCCCACCTTGACGCGACGCAACTGGTCGGTGCCGAGGGTCTCGATCAGTGAGCGCACCCCGTTGTGACCGCCGTGGCTCCCTTTCATCCGCACGCGGACCTTGCCGAGGGGGAGGTCAATATCGTCGTAAACGAGGATTAGGTCGGCGGGGTCGAGGCCGAACTGGCGGCAGAGCCGCGCCACGGCGGGGCCGGTCACGTTCATGTAGGCGCTGGGCTTGATGAGGTAGAGGCTCTCGCCGCGCCACTGCCCTTTGGCCACCTGGCTCGACCCCTGCCGGCTCCAGCGCTTCCTGAGGGTCTTGGCCAGGTCGTCCACGACGCGCTGGCCCACGTTGTGGCGGGTCCCCCGATACTCCGAGCCTGGATTGCCGAGTCCCACCACCGCCTGAGCCACGCGGCGTGACCTCGACTACTTCTTGGCTTCCTTCGCTTCCTTCTTTGGTTCCTTCCTGGCCGCTTCCGGCGCTTCGACCTCCTCGGGCTTGGGCTTGCGCTCGGTGAGCACTTCGGGCTCGGCCGGCGCCGCCTCCACGACCGCCGCGGGCGCGGCCACTTCTTCGGCCATGGGCGGCGACACGGTGACCACGGCCTGGCCGGGGTCGTTCAGGATCCGGACGCCCTCGGGCGACGTGAGCATGGCGATCGTCAGCACGTCGCCGATCTTGAGGGCGGAGACGTCCACGGTGATCTTTTCGGGAATCAGCCGGGGCAGGCAGGACACCTGCACCTCGCGCAGGATCATTTCGAGGATCCCGCCCTGGTCCTTCACTCCCGTGGCCTCGCCCTGCGCCTGGACGGGCACGCCCACCGTGATCGCCCGGTCCATGGAGACCTCTTGGAGGTCCACGTGGATGAGCTTATCGGTGACCGGATCGAACTGCATGTCCCGGATGAGGGCGGTGCGGGTGCTCCCGCCGCTGCCGTCCTTGAATTTCAGGTTCAGGAGCGTGGCGCTCCCCTCGCGGCCGTGGATGACCTTGATGACGTCTATGGTGTTGAGCGTGAGCACTTCGGGGGCGCTCCCCCCGTACAGCACTGCGGGGACCAGGCCTTGACGGCGGAGGCGCTTGGCGACCTCCTTGCCCGTTCCCTCCCGCCTTGTGACCGTCAGCTCGCGGAGTTCCATACCGTGAAAGCCTCCTTCAAAGGACTAAACGAAGAGCGTGGAAACGGATTCTTCGTCGTGGATGCGCCGGATCGCTTCGGCCAGAAGCGGGGCGACGTTCAGCACGGCGATCTTTTTGATGCGTTTCTCCGGGCCGAGCGGGATCGAGTTCGTCACGGCGACCTCCTCGAGCGGCGAGCCCTCGATCCGCGCCATCGCGGGGCCCGAGAGAACGGCGTGAACGCTGCACGCCAGGATCCGCCGGGCGCCCTCCCGCTTCAGGGCTTCCACGGCCTGGATCAGCGTCCCGCCGGTGTCGATCATGTCGTCAATAATGACGACGTCCCGACCCTTGACGTCGCCGATCAGGTGCATGAAGACCGAGACGTTGGTCCCCTCCCGCCGCTTGTCAATGATGGCCAGCCCCGCGCGGATCCGCTTGGCGATGGCCCGGGCGCGCTCGACGCCGCCCGCGTCGGGGGCCACGACCACCGGATCGGTAAGGTCTTTCTTGCCGAGGTAGTCGATCATCACCGGGGCGGCGAAGAGGTGATCCACCGGGATGTCGAAGAAGCCCTGGATCTGGCCCGCGTGCAGATCCAGCGCGAGCACCCGCTGGCAGCCGGCCGCGGTGATGAGGTCTGCCACGAGCTTGGCCGTGATCGGGACGCGCGGCTGGACCTTGCGATCCTGGCGGGCGTAGCCGTAGTAGGAAAGCACGGCCGTGATCCGCCGGGCCGAGGCCCGCTTGAGGGCGTCGATCATCACGAGGAGCTCCATGAGATTGTCGTTCACCGGCGGGCAGGTCGGCTGGATGACGAATACGTCGGCGCCCCGCACGTTTTCGTTGATCTGAACGAAGACCTCGCCATCCGAGAAGCGCGAGATCTCCGCGTCGGCCAGCGGCAGGCGGAGGTCCCGGGCGATCTCCTCGGCAAGCGGCCGGTTGGCGTTGCCGGTCAGGAGCTTCAGCTCATACGCCATAGACCCTCCGACCCGCGCCACCTGAAGTGGCGCGGGTGCCCGATAGGGTTAGCCGCTGTCGCGGCTGCGTCCCGTGGTTCTTCTTGTCCACCAGCTTCATCTCATAAAGTTGGTTGGGGCGGGAGGATTCGAACCCCCGAATACGGGATCCAAAGTCCCGCGCCTTACCGCTTGGCCACGCCCCAACGAAGCATCGCTCCCCTCACCCTGCCCTCTCCCCTCGGGGGAGAGGATAAAGGTGAGGGGGCGAGGATTCATGCCGATCATTTCACGGGGCGGATGGCGGGGGACGCCAGCGTCCTGACTGCCCAGGCCGACCAGGAGGCCGTCGTCACGCGCCTCCGGAGCTGGCGCGCGTGATCCGGCGACCGGGCAACGCCCAGCACTGTCGGCCCGCTCCCGGACATCACGCTGCCCAGCGCGCCCGCGCTGAGGAGCGCCTGCTTGATCCGGGTGATTTCGGGATACGCCGGCTCCACCACCGCCTCAAGGGCATTGTACAGGCTCATGGCGACTCGCGACGAATCCCGCGAGGCCAGGGCCCGCACCAGCGTCTTCGTCCGCGACCCGTCGTCCTTCAGGCCGGACGGGAAGCGGGCGTAAACCTCCTGGGTCGAAAGCGGAAAGTGCGGCTTCACCAGTACCAGGGACATCGCCGGGTCGCCGGGAGTGGCCTGAGCCGCTCTCCCCGGCCGGTGCCCAGTGCCCGCCCCCCTGAAAGAAAGAATGGGATGTCTGCCCCCAGCTCGGCCGCCACCCCGGCGAGCCGCTCTCTGCCCCATCCGAGCCGCCACAGGCGATTCAGCCCCCAGAGCGTGGCCGCCGCGTCGCTCGAGCCTCCGCCCAGCCCGGCCGCCACCGGAATTCGTTTCTCCAGCGTGATCCGTGCTCCCCGGCTGACTCCCGCGGTTTCGCGGAGCAGCCGCGCAGCCCTGACGACGAGGTTCGCCTCATCCGTGGGAAGTTCGGGATCGGTGGTCCTGAGGGCGAGCGCCTCGTCCTCTTCCAGGACCAGTCGGTCGAAGAGGTCTACCGCCTGGAGCACCGTGGACAGCTCGTGGTAGCCGTCCACCCGCTTCCCCAGAACCTCGAGCACCAGGTTGACTTTGGCCGAGGTCCGAAGCGTGAGCGATCGGGCCTGCCTCGACCGTCTCGACAAGGCATAAAACCCTACCATGCCCCGTCGGCGGATGTCAACGGAACCGTTGGATTTTTACGTGTTCCGGAAGGGTCAGGGTGAAGAGGTCGGCAGAGAGCCCCGTGCCGAATTTCGGGTCCCGGTACCGGATCGAGACCGTCAGGGGGCCGTCGAGCGTGGTCAGGGTCAAGGCGGACGGAGGGGCCGCGGCGCCGCCGTTCGCATAGGTGATTCTCGCCGAAGTGTTGGTGCCGCTCAGCTCGACTTGTCCCACCACGCCGGTTTCCGGGTCCAACCAGATCCTCTGGATCCCCGACGCCCCGGTCAGCCTGAGCGAGGGTCCCATGCCATCGGCCGGCACCAGCTCGGCGGAGTACGGGTCCTTGATCGGGACCACCAGGCCCGACAGAAGCCCGACCAGCTCGTCGGGTTCGAGCGCAAACCCGAGCCATCGCTCGGTAGCCCGGGCTGACGCCGGACCGATGAGGGCGCGATGGTCGGCTACCTCGTAGAGGGTCGTGGTTTCGGCGTTGACCGCCAGGAGGAGGAACGGCTGCCCCCAGGGCGTCAGCGCCTCGAAGCGGAGGGAGGCCGGGGCTTGCAGGAGCAGGACTCCGTTGAGTCGCTGGACATGCCCCTCCCGGCGGATCGCGATCTCGGCGAGAGTCCTGAGGTCGGTGAACTCTTGCCGGCGGCGAGCGAGGAGGTTCATGAGCCGGTCAGCTTCCGGGGGGATCGGTGTCCGCGGCGGTGGAACGGTGGCGCAGCCCGCGATCAGCAGTAGCACCACGCCCAGGAGAGCGGCGCCGCGGCTAAGGCTGGACCTTCGACCGCTCACCCTTGACCCTGAGAAGTTTTTCCCGGGTCTCCTGGACTTTCCGCTTCACGGTCTCGTTGGCGGGGTCGAGCTTGAGGGATTTCTCCCAGGCGACCAGCGCATCCTCGGCCATCCCGTTCTTCATATAGGCGTCGCCCAGGTGGTCGAGGATCACCGGATCCTCCTTGGCCCGCTCCACCGCGCGCTTGAGCTCCCGGAGCGCCTCCGGGTAGCGTCCCTGCTGGTAGAAGGCCCAGCCGAGGCTGTCAATGAAGTAGCCGTTCTCGGGTTCGAACTCGAGCGCCTTGTCGATGAGCCGGATGGCCTCGTCCAGGTTGATTCCCTTCTCCGCGTACATGTAGCCGACGTAGTTGTACGCCTCGGCGTGCTTGGGGTCGAGCGCGATCACCCGCCGGAAGGCGTGCACGGCATCGTCGAAGCGCTGCTGCTTCTCGAACACCACGCCGAGCTGGAACTGAAGGTCCTTGTTCTTCTCGTCGATGGACAGCCCTTCCTGGAGCGTGCTCACGGCCCGGTCGTACTGCTCCGCCCGGAAGTAGGCGGTGCCGAGGTAGAGAAAGAGTTCAGGCCGCCGGGGCTCCAGGTTCACCGCCTCCTGGAGGATCGCGATCGCCTCCGGGTAGCGCTTGGCGCGCCCGTAGAGGAACCCGAGTTGGACCCGGGCGTCGATGGAGCGGGGCTCCGCTTTCAGGATGCGTTCCAGCTCGGCGCGCGCCTCGGCGTCCTTCCCGGCGTCCACGTAGGTCGTCGCCAGGAAGTAGCGGGCCCGCAGGTTGCCCGGCTCCAGCGCCAGCACTTGACTGAACGCCTCGGCGGCCTTGTCCCATGCCTTCTGCTCATAGAAGATCGCGCCCAGCTTCATCCAAATGCGCGGGTCGCGGGGCGCCACGCCCGCGAGGGATTCGAGCTCGCGCTGGGCCTCCGGGAACCTGCCGAGGCGGATCAGCAGGTCGCCGAGCCGCTCCACAAAGCCGGGATTATCGGGGTTGGCCTGAATCGCGCGCCGGTAAAGCTTGATGGCCTCCTCCGGCTGCCGGCGGGTCTCGTACACGTAGCCGAGGGCGGTCCACGCACCGTCGTGATCCGGGTCAAGCTCGATGGCCCGCTGGAGTTCTCGGATCGCCTCGTCCCACTCCTCCGTCTCGATGGCGAGCCGGCCGAGGAGGAAGTGGCCCTGCGCGAGATTCGGGCTCATCTGGATCAGGCGTAGGAGCACCGCCCGGGCCCGCTCGTGGGCGCGCTGCTCGACGTAGTAGCGCGCCAGGGTGAGGTAGCCCTCGGAGGCTTGGGGCTTCAGCGCGATGACCTTCTCCAGCTCGGTTTCCGCCTCGGGGTAGCGTTTCTGCCCCCGGTAGAGCTCAGCGAGCGTAAGGTGGACACTCACGTCGTTCGGCGCGAGGGCCACGGCCTTGAGCCCGGCTTCGATGGCTTCCTCGGGCGCGTCGGTCTTTGAGAGCCAGACGGCCAGCTGGATCCAGAGGGAGGGCGTGGTCGGATCGCGCTTGATCGCCTCTCTGATTTCGGCGATGGCGTCCTTCAGGCGGCCGGCCTGAGCGTGGAGCTGGGCCGCCGTGAAGTGGTAGTAGGCCTCGGCGGTGAGGTCAGGGGCCAAGGGGCGCGCGACGGGCGGCCGAGGGGGGTCGGCCCCCACGCCCGAAGTCAGGCTTGCGCAGCCGGTGAGGCTCAGGAGCGCCAGCAGGATGAGGGCGGGACGTCGTCGGATCATCGCCGTGCTCCCCTACGCCGTCGGAAAAGGGTGTCCTTGACGAGCAGGCGGCGCACGGTCTCGGCCAGGGCGGAGTCGCCGACTGACGAGGCGGCCCCGGCCACCCATGCTTCCTCCTCGGGGGTCAGCGTGTCGTCCTCGTGGGAGGGCCGGTGGTCTCTGAGCTCAGGGCCACGAGCGGGCGGCCCCAGGGTGAAGTGGAGTGCCCTGATGGACTCGGCTCCATAGCGCTCTTGAAGGCAGGAGAGGAGCTCTCGCTCGCGGAGTGTGAGTTCCTGAAGCCACGGCGAGTTGTCCGCCACCACGGTGAGGGTTCCCCCTCGAAGATCGCCGGGCTGGGCGCGGTGGGAGATCTGAGGGCCCACGAGACTCGGCCATTCGCGCCGGATCGTGAGAGCGAGAAGCCCGTCGGCGAGGCGAGGAAGCGCGGCCCTGAGGAGTGCGCCCACCGGTGTCGGGGTGGAAGTGTGAGGGCGGCTCATGGGTAACACCTATGATAGCGCGCTCGGTCGCTTCTTGCCAGATCCAAGGTCGAAGGCCATCCACTGCGGGCACCTCGACCGGCGAAGGCCGGCGTGGTATCGGGGTTATCCTCCTAGGCATGGCGCGCCCCCGACGCGGCGATATCCTGTCGTTGGTCGTTGACGACCTGGCCTTCGGCGGCGAAGGCGTGGGTCGCGCGGACGGCTACGTGGTGTTCGTCCGCGGGGGGCTCCCCGGCGATCGTCTCAAGGTCCGCTTGACGGAGGCGCGCTCGCGCTTCGGCCGAGGTGTGATTGAGTCGGTGCTGGAGCCCTCGCCGGATCGGGTCGAGGCGCCGTGCCCGTACTTCGGCCGGTGCGGCGGCTGCCGGCTCCAGCATCTTGCCTACCCCGCTCAACTCCGGTTCAAGGCCAAACAGGTGGCCGACTGTCTGGCGCGGATCGCGGGCGTTGGAGACGTTCCGATCCGACCCATCATCGGCGCCCCCGAGCTCTACGGCTACCGGAATAAGATGGAGTTCACGGTGGCCCGGGCGCGCGCCCGCGAGGGAATGGACATCGGCCTGCACGAGGCCGACCGGTACGACGTCGTGCTGGACATCGACCGCTGTCTCATCCAGTCGGAGGTGATGAACGCGCTGCTCGCGGAGGCGCGCGCCTTCTTTGCCGAGGGGAAGCTCTCGGTGTACGAGCAGGAGAGCGGCGAGGGTCTCCTGCGCTTCCTCGTGCTGCGGGAGGCTAAGCGCACGGGGGAGGCGATGGTCAACATCGTGACGTCGGCGCCCCAGTTGAGCGACCTGGAGCCGCTGGCGACTCGCCTGCGTCGTCGCGTGCCCCAGACGGCGAGCGTCATCCTGAACGTCAATCCAAAGAAAGCGAGCGTGGCGGTGGGAGTCGAGGAGCACCTCTTGGCGGGTCGAGACCACATCCGCGAGGCGCTCGGGGGCCTTGTTTTTCAGATCTCGGCCAACTCGTTCTTTCAGACCAATACGCTTCAGGCGGAGCGGCTCTTCGCGCTGGTGGAGGAGTCCACGGAGCTCACCGGGACCGAGACCGTCGTGGACCTCTACTCGGGCACCGGCGCCATTACGCTCCTGCTGGCGCGCCGTTGCCGCTGGGTCTATGGGATCGAGGTGGCGCAGGCCGCAGTGGAGGACGCCCAGCGGAACGCCAAGGCGAACGGCATTGAGAACTGCACATTCCTGGCCGGGGAAGTGCGGGGTGTGTTGCCCCAGCTCATCGGCCGCGGGATCCGGGCAGAGGTGGTGGTGGCCGACCCGCCGCGGGCCGGCTTCCATCCCAAGGCGCTTCGGTCCCTCTTGACGCTCGGGCCCCGGCGAATCGTCTATGTCTCGTGCAACCCGGCCACGATGGCCCGGGATCTCGGGGAGCTCGCGCGGGGCGGCTACCGGATCGAGTGGCTCCAGCCGCTCGACATGTTTCCCCACACGCCTCACATCGAGGCCCTCGCCCGCCTCTCGCGCGCCTGACCTCACCGCGCCGATAACCGTCGCATCCCGGCGTTCTCAGTCGTTGCCCATCCTCAACGTACAACCGCGTACGCCTCCGGTGGGCTCCTCCCTCGGGCCTTGGGCTGCTCGGTTCTCGTCGCGGTGTTAGGGGAGGATCTTCGAGATCTGGTCGTGCAGGCGGACCCGCTCCCGCACCTTCAGCGCCACCTCGCTCCCCCGCTCGGCACGCTGGATCGGCTGGTGCTCGAGCTGCATGGACTCGACCGCTTGGGTGAAGTCGGTGGTGTGGCCGTGGATCCGGATCTGGTCGCCGACCTGGAGCGCGCCGTCGGTGAGGCGGATGGCCGCCACCCCGATCTTGGCGTAGTAGCCGTCAACGACGCCGACCTTCTCCTCGGTTGCCATGGCACCCTCCTCGTTCGACGGCCTGTTGGGTAACGCCGAGTATACAGGCGAGCCTGCCGCTGGGCCAGGGCCAAGAAGGACGGTGAACCTGTCAGGCGCCTAGGGCCTTTTGGGCCAGGGCGAGGAGGGCAAAGCCGAGGAAAAAGAGGGCGCAGAGCACAAGACCCGCCTCCCTCCAGAGCGAGGGCCGCAGTTCCCGAGGAAGAAATTTCCGGTTCACCACGAGCGTGTGGAGGGAGAGGACAACCAGGTTTCCTCCGGCGATGTTCGCGCCGAGCAGGATGAGGGTCAGCGGGTCGGCCAGGGGGAGAACGACGCACCCTCCGAGTGCCAGGCCCAGGAGCGCCGAGTAGTAGATGACCCGCATGCCGCCTCCCCGCCACCCACGGATCCTCTCGTTCGCCGCCCAGAGGATGTCGGTAGTGACGCGGGCAAATCCCTCCGTGTTCCCGAGCTGAGTAGAGAAGAGAATCCAGAAGCTGCTGAGGAGCGTCAGCACCCAAAGGGCGGGACCGAACTGCTCGGCCAGCGCGTGAGCCTGGTAGGCCGCGACGCCATAGCCGCCCATGATCGTCCCTGGCCGGACGAAGGTGATCGTCGTCAGCACCGGGAGCCCCATCCCGACGATGCATCCCGTGGTCCAGATGTACCACTGGTCGGCTCTCAGATACGCCCACCATCCCTTCCAGCGCCTTACGTTTTCCTCGGAGGGCGGGAAGACCACGCCCGTGCGAGAGAGGTTCACCCGCTGCGCCCCGATGACTGCCTGGACGTAGCCGACGGTCCCGCTCATTCCGAAGCCTTTGTCTCGAAGCCAGTAGGTAAGCGTCGCGTTGATCGTGCCCCCGGCTCCCGAATACGCCGCGAAGCCGGCGAGGAGGAACCAATCGGCGGCGCGCGGGAAGAACTCTGATCCGAAGAGCGGGCCCAGAAACCCCGTTCCCACCGTGACCCAGGTGCTCGGAGGCACCAGGAAGAGGCCGGCGAGGAGAAGGAAGACCAGAATCCAGCAGGTCATGAACCACTGAACGTACTCGAGGGTTTTCTCCACCGCCTCGCCCAGGAGCACGAGGAGCACCGAGATCAGGAAGGTGACGTAGCCCAGGTAGAGCACGACCGCCCGATCGTTCTCGTCCGGGAGCCGGCCGAGGAAGAGCGCGGCCGCAGCGGTGGCGGCGGCCAGAGCCCAGCCGGGCCAGCCGATCTGGAGAAAGTGCAAGAGCGCGTAAGCCCATCCCCAGAACGTTGGTCCGGGAGCAGTCCGCATGAAGCCGGCGAAAATCGGCTCCCCGGTGTAGAGCGTGTAGCGCGCCATTTCGGTATTCAGGAGCGCCTGGAGAAGGACCGACCCCGAGGTGATCCAGAGAATCGTCGCGCCGTACCGAGCCGCGCTCGCGGGTCCGAGGAGCCATTCCCCCGCGCCCACCGAGACCGCGAGGAGGAGGGCGCCGGGCCCGATGACCTTGAGGGCGTTCCTGGGTGACAGGGGGGGCGGCTCTGGAAGGTCTCCCGTTCCCCAGGCGGGAAGCTGTTCGGCGGCGGCGGGCATCGCAATCTCAGGCGGGCGCGGCGGAAAGTCCTACCGGGTGAACGCCCGATAGAAATAGTACGCGACGAGCGCCACGATGAGGGCCAGGAGGACGGAGGCGAGGATTACCATGCCGGAGGGATGGATCGAATGCTACCCCCGGGGACCGGACCTGTCAAGGCGGCGCCGGTGATGCCACGCCCAGAGCATGATCCACGCCAGAGGCACGCTGCCCCAGAGCCACCGGGCCGGCGCTCCGGCGAGGACGTTGACGAGCAGCAGGAAGGACCCGCCGCCGGCGGCGAACCAGAGGAGAAGCGCGGTGAGTCGCTCCGCTGTCCCCCGCCAGCCCCAGCGGGTCAGTGTCAGAGCCACACCGCCCCCGAAGGCGTCCAGCACGACGTCGTGGGCGCTGGCAGTGCGCTGGCCGGTCCACCCCTGATGAAGCTCGTCGAAGATGGCGTAGGCCACCGTGGAGCCGAATGCCGCGAGCCCCTGGCCGCTTCCTGACAGCGCGGGGGGTCCCGACTTCACGAACGCCCGCTGCCAGAGCCAGGCGAGAATCGCGTACTCGACCACGTGGGCAGTCTTGCGCCCGAGCCAATGGAGAAATTCGAGCTGGCCCGGGGTCGCCCATGGGAAGAGGGCCTGGAGGAGTGGGAGGAGCCAGCTGCCGGTCTCCTCGGCGCTGAAGGTGCCGGTGGAAAGCCAGAAGATGAGCCCCATCCAGGCCAGGGGAGGGATCCAGGGGCCGAAGCGCATTTCCTAGAGATACACCGCCTGGGGAAGGTTGACAATCGCTCGGGGCGAACCTAAGATGGGGAAAACCTTCGGAGGGTTGTGTGGCGCCGCGATCGCTCCAGGAGCTTCTCGATGAGCTCCTGACGTCCCTCGAAACCGGACCTTGCATCAGCGCCACCCGTCACTTCGCCGCGCAGCCACCGCGCTGGGCGCCGTTCCCCTCCTCCCTCGACCCCCGCCTGATCGATGCCCTCAAGGGGCGCGGGATCCATCAACTCTACTCGCATCAACATCGGGCCTTCGAGCTGGCGGAGAAGGGGCATCACCTGGTTGTCGTCACGCCGACGGCGTCGGGGAAGACCCTCTGCTTCAACCTGCCGACGCTCCAGAGTCTCCTCCAGCAGACCGACGCGCGCGTCCTCTATCTCTTTCCGACCAAGGCGCTCGCCCAGGACCAGCTCGCTGAGCTGGAGGAGCTGGCGCGGGCGCTACCCGATCTCCGCATGTTCACCTATGACGGCGACACCCCCCAGGATGCGCGACGCGCCGTCCGGGCCCGCGCGAACCTGGTCCTCACCAACCCGGATATGCTCCACTCCGGGATCCTGCCTCACCACACCAAGTGGGTGAACCTCTTCCAGAACCTGCGCTACGTCGTCATTGACGAGCTTCACGCCTACCGGGGCGTCTTCGGGAGCCATCTGGCCAACGTTCTACGCCGGCTCGGGAGGATCTGCCGGCACTACGGATCCACCCCGCAGTTCATCATGGCCTCCGCCACCATTGCGAACCCGAGGGAGCTGGCGGAGCGGCTCACGGGCGAGAGCGTGGAGGAAATTGCCGAGAGCGGCGCGCCGACCGGCGACAAGCTCTTCCTCTGCTACAACCCTCCGGTGATCAACCCCGAGCTCGGAATCCGGGCGCCGTACCTCGGCGAAGCCGCCCGGCTCGCGATGCGCTTTCTCAGAGAGAAGATCGCCACGATCGTCTTCGGCCAGAGCCGGCTCGCCGTCGAGGTCCTCCTGACGACGATCAAAAAGGGCGTCGAAGACCGCGTTGGTGATTCGGGCATCGTGCGGGGATACCGGGGCGGCTACCTTCCCACCCGGCGCCGTGAAGTGGAGCGTGGTCTCCGCTCGGGGGAGGTGCGCGGAGTCGTGTCCACCAACGCCCTCGAGCTGGGGGTGGACATCGGCCACTTGGACCTGGCTGTGCTGGCCGGCTACCCCGGGACGATCGCTTCGCTCTGGCAGCAGGCCGGGCGCGCGGGACGGCGGAGCGGCGAATCGGCGGCGATCTTCGTGGCCACCAGCGCCCCCCTGGATCAATTCATGGTGACGCACCCCGACTACCTCTTTGGTACGCCGCCGGAGCGTGCCCTGATCAACCCGGAGAACCCGTTCATTCTGGTGAACCACCTGAAATGCGCCGCGTTCGAGCTGCCCTTCGCGGACGGCGAGACATTCGGGGGGCTTGCCATTGACCAGCATCTGGCGCAGCTTGAGTCCGAGGGGCTCCTGCATCACGCCGGGGATCGCTGGCACTGGACCTCCGAGACCTATCCGGCCGACCACATCTCGCTCCGCACGGTGACCTCTGACAACTTCGTGGTCATCGACACGACCGCGCACGACGCCAACCAGGTCAAGCGGAGGCAGATCGTCGCCGAGGTGGACTGGAAGAGCGCGTTCGCCATGATCTACCCGAAGGCCATCTATCTCGTCGAGGGAGAGCCCTTCGAGGTTCAGGACCTCCGCTATCGGGAGGACGAGGAAAAGGTGGCCTACGTCAAGCGGGTCGCGGTGGATTACTTCACCGACGCGATCAGCGCCAAGGGCGTGTGGACCCTCCGGCGCCTGGCCGACCAGACGTCCCCGGGTCTTGTGGCCGAGCACGGCGAGGTGCTCGTGGCCGAAAAGGTGGTCGGCTTCAAGAAGATCAAGTTCGGCACGCTGGAGAACGTGGGGTCGGGCGAGGTCGAGCTTCCCCAGCAGGAGATTCAGACGACCAGCGCGTGGCTTGCCATCGACCCCGCGCTGTTAGCCCGGATCTCGTCGAGCCGGGAAGAGCTGGTGGACGGACTTCGCGCCCTCGGGTACCTCCTTCACCACCTGGCGCCGATCTTCCTCCTGTGTGACATCCGGGACCTCGGCTCCTGGCTCGGCGATCAGACCCCGGCCGGTCAGGGCGGCGTCGCCACCCATCAGTCGGCGCGCGCCCGCCTGCTGGAGGCCGATCAGTTCAATCCGACGATCTACCTCTACGACAGCGCCCCGGGCGGTATCGGGCTGGCGGAGGGGCTGTTCCAGGCGCTTCCGTCGCTGCTCGCGCGCGGCCTCGAGACCCTCCAGGTATGCCCGTGCCGCTGGGGTTGCCCTTCCTGCGTGGGGCCCGTGAACGAGGTCGGCCGCCGGGCCAAGGCCATCGCCACGACGCTTCTGCGTCACCTCACCTAGATGGTGTCCTCGGTCGCGGAGCTGGTAGGGGGCCGAGAGCAGGCGACCTCACACGGCAGCCTCTTCGTGGCGCGGCGGGACTACCAGCTTCACCATAGCCACGGCGAGCTTCCGCTCAGAACGGCGCTCGAGGCCTCGCCCGAGGTGTTCAGGCTGCTGACTCGGCAGCCTCAGCCGGGGGCCGCGCCGGCACGCCTCCTCTATCTCGACACCGAGACCACGGGCCTGGCTGGCGGCACCGGCACCTACGCCTTCCTCGTCGGCGCCGGCTTCTTTGAGGCCGACCGGTTCGTGCTGGAGCAGTACTTCATGCGCGACCTCGACGAAGAGCCGGCCCTCGTCGCGGCGATTGACGCGTTGCTCGCCGACTTCGACGGCGTGGTGACCTTTAACGGCCGGGGGTTCGATCTTCCGCTCCTGGAGACCCGTTTCGTGCTCTCCCGCCGTCGCTGGCCAGACCACCTCTGGCATCTGGATCTGCTTCCCCCGGCCCGCCGACTCTGGTCATCCCGCCTCCCAGACTGCCGCCTCGCCACGATCGAGACGCGCGTCCTGGGTCTCGACCGCATCGACGACGTGCCCGGCGCGTTGATCCCGTCTCTCTATTTTCGCTACCTTCGGAGCCGGCGCGCCGAGGAGCTCGGGCCCGTCTTTGAGCACAACCGGCTCGACGTCCTGTCCCTCGTGGCGTTGACGGGGTGGGTAGCTCGTGCCCTCTCAGACCCCGGCGGGCTTGATCTCGCTCCCGAGGAGTACCTCGGGCTCGGCCGCCTCTGGGAGGCGCTCGATGCGGAACGCGGGGTCGAGTGCTATCGGACCGCCTTGGCGAGGGGGCTCGGCAGCCCCTACCGGGAACGGGTACTCCTGAGGCTCGGTCTCCGCGCCAAGCGGGAGGCCCGCTGGCACGAAGCGTGTCGGTTCTGGGAGGCCGCGATCTCGGGGGATTCTGGTTTCCAGCTACGCCCGTGGGAGGAGTTGGCCAAGTATTATGAGCACCGCTGTCGCGATCTGGCCGGGGCTCAGCGAGTTACTTCCCTGGCCATGGCTAAGGCCCGGGCGCGGGGCGCCCCGGACGCGGTCCGGGATTCTCTGGCCCATCGGCTGAGCCGGCTTCGTCGCCGCTCACGCTTGTCCCCGCTTGACCCGCCCTCGGGGGGGACACATCCCGGCACGAAAATGTAGCAAAGCGTCACCCGCCCGGCCTTTCGCCCCTCTTCCCGTTCGAGTCAATTTTCAGGAGTTTTCCTTTATTTTCCATGTGAATAGCTCCAAGATATGGGGGCGGAGCCGGCCTTGGTTCCGCCTTTGCATGGTAGGCGAGACTCCGGAAGAAGCACACTGCCCGTCCGTCCTGGTGGGGGGTGACCGTTCGGGCCGACCCGGACCTCGGGG
>JACQCL010000055.1 GCA_016201645.1 Candidatus Rokuibacteriota bacterium | reverse complement strand
CCATGGGGTGGCTCGTGGGTTTCACCCTCGGCGATGGGTCGTTCGGGTACGTTCCAGCCCTCCGCCAGTACCGGCTCCGATGGTTCTCGGGCGAGCGCGACGTGCTCGACAAGGTTCGCGAGGTCCTGGCCGAGCACGGCATCGGTGTCGCGATCCAACGGGACAGGCGGGGTCTTCTCAGCGTCTCGACCCTCACTCAACGCTTCGTACTCGACATGCTCGAGGCCTGCGGGCTTGAGAAGATCGGCCCGAAGGACGACCGGCTTCGCATCCCCGAGATCATTGCAAAGTCGCCCCTATCGGTGGTCCGCGCCTTCCTCGCTGGCCTCCTCGACAGCGACGGGTATGTCGCCACCGATGGCAGCCCCTCTTATTCAACGGTGAGCCGAGAGATGTCAGAGGACCTCGCCGGGTTGATGAGCCTCCTGGGCTACCAACCCTCGGTGACGCTGAAGCCTCCCCGCGGCAAAGGCAAGCGGCCCGTCCACGCGGTGCAGCTTTGTACGCTTCCGCAGGTCAATGAACTCCGCGCCGACCTCGCGCTGTATGCCTCGAGCGAGCACAAGGTCGCCCGTCTGGTCTCGGAGAGCCGAAAGCAGACGGCGCTGCGGCTGCCTTTCCGCCCGTGGCGCGATCGCCTGAAGAGCTTCGGCCTAGTGGGCTCCCGCCGCCGGGGCGTTGGCCGGTGCAGCGCAGAGCTGAGTCGCTGGTCCTGCAACCCGTACCGACGGTGCCGACGCGACGACCTGCTGGCGATCGCCGACTCGGTCGCGTCGCATGACGGCGATCTCGCTCAACTGCTGCGACGCGTGGCGACTCGTGGCATGGAGGTGGCGGTCGTCAGCCGCGCGCCGGAGCCGAAGCCATTCTATGACCTCTCCGTCGAGGGGTGGAACACATACGCCGCCGGCACTCACGGCATGGCGTTTGTACACAACACCGGATTCGCCTTCTCCAGGCTCCGCCCGAAGGACGACGTCGTCGCCTCAACGGGCGGCAAGGCCTCGGGCCCCGTCTCCTTTCTCCGCGTCTTCAACGGGGCGACGGAAGCGGTCAAGCAGGGCGGGACGCGGCGAGGCGCCAACATGGGGATCCTGAAGGTGGATCACCCGGACATCCTGGAGTTCATCGAATGCAAGCTGGACGGCGGCATCACGAACTTCAACATCTCTGTGGCGGCCACCGACCGGTTCATGGACGCCCTCGAAAAGGGCCAGGACTACGAGTTGATCAACCCCCACACCGGCGCGGTCGTCGGGAAGTTGTCCGCGCGCGAGGTGTTCGAGCGGATCGTTAGAGCGGCCTGGCGCACCGGCGACCCGGGCATGGTCTTCATTGACCGCATCAACCGGAGCCCCGCCAACCCGACGCCCGAGATCGGGATGGTCGAGGCGACAAACCCATGCGTGACCGGGGACACGCTGGTGGCAACGCCGGAGGGAATGCATCGGGCTAATCGCATCCGGCCTGGGGATCTCATTCTCACTGTCAAAGGCCCTCGACTTGTTGAGTGGGTGGAGACTAGCCGCAATACGCCGGTCTTCCGAGTCCGGTTCTCAGACGGGGGAACCATCCGGGTAACCGCCGGTCATCAGTTCTATGTGTACCGAGAGGGAGCTGAGATTGAGCCGGTCCGGCTGGATCGCTGCTGTCCTGGCGATGAAGTTCAGACATTCCATGCCGGCGTCTCCGGCGCGGCGAAGATCCTGAGCATCGAGCAGGCTGGAGTGGATTCCCTCAACGTGTCCAAGTTCGCGCGACGAGCCGACAGCGGCGAGTGGACCCTGGACTGGGAGGATCTGGAGCGCGTCGTGCGCCTGTCGGTCCGCTTCCTGGACGATGTGATCGAGATGAACCCGTACCCGCTGCCCGAGATCGACGCCACGGTCAAGGCCAACCGGCGGATCGGGCTGGGGATCATGGGCTGGGCGGATCTCCTGTTCATCATGGGGATGCCGTACGACAGCCAGGAGGCCCTGGACCTGGCCGAGCACCTCATGACCTTCATCAAGGAGAAGGCCCACGACCAGTCGGCGAAGCTCGCGGAGGAGCGCGGGCCGTTCCCCAACTGGTCGCGATCCATCTACAAGCACGGCCGGCCCATGCGCAACTCCACGGTGACCACGATCGCCCCCACTGGAACCATTTCCATGATCGCGGGGTGCTCCTCGGGCATCGAGCCGATCTTTGCGTTGGCTTTCGAGCACCGGGTCAAGCAGCCGGACGGGGAACGCGTCCTGACGTTCGTGAACGACGTCTTCGATCGAATCGCCCGGGAGCAGGGTTTCTATTCGGAAGCCCTGATGCAGGAGGTCCTCAAGCGCGGTTCCCTCCGTGGGATTCCCGGCGTCCCGGAGCCCGCCCAGCGGATCTTCGAGACCTCGCATGAGATCCCCTACGAGTGGCACGTGCGCCACCAGGCGGCGTTCCAGAGGTACACGGACAATGGGGTCTCCAAGACGATCAACCTGCCGAACTCGGCCACCGAGGAGGACGTGGCCAGCGCCTACCGGCTCGCCTGGCAGCTCGGGTGCCTCGGGATCACCGTCTTCCGCGATGGCTGCAAGGGTGAGCAGGTCCTCAACGTGGGCGTCGGCGCCAAGGCGAAGGAAGAGGTTCTAGCGCCGACGACGGGCCGGGCGGTCATCAAGCCCCGCCCCCACAGCCTCGGGGGCGTCACGTATCGCATGCAGACGCCCATCGGCACGGCGTTCATTACCGTCAACCAGACCGACGACGGAGAGCCGTTCGAGGTTTTCGTCCAGGTGGGCAAGGGCGGCTCCGACACCATGGCGGTGGCCGAAGCTCTCGGGCGGCTGATCTCACTCATCCTGCGCCTTCCGTCGCCGTTCTCAGCCAAACGCCGGATGGAGGAAGTGATCAATCAGCTGTCCCGCATCGGGGGCGGCCAGCCGACCGGCTTCGGCCCTGCCAAGGTGCTCTCGCTCCCGGACGCCCTCGCCCGCACCCTCGCCGAGCACCTGGGCCAGGTGAAAGCGGCGATCGACGACCAGGGGAACGGATCCGGGCTCCACCGGATCGGCGACCTCTGCAAGGAATGCGGTCAGGCGACCTTCATCTACGAAGAGGGATGCAAGAAGTGTCTCGCGTGCGGCTACAACGAGTGTTGAGGCCCTGAACGACTGTGGCCGGACGGGGGTGGAGACTCCACCCCCGTCGTTTTTGAAGGGAGGGGACCATGGAGATCCTCCGAACGCTGATCGCCCTCTGCATGCTGCTCGCCGGGGTGTGCTTCGTCGTCGGCCTCGCCTACATGGCCGGGATGATCAGCACGGTCTATCGCGTGACGCCAGGCGGCTGGCTCAACGGGGCCCAGACCTTCCTTCTCTTCGCCATTTCGCTGTACTGCTATGGGCGCGCCATCAGGTGGTGATCTGATAGAATACGGGGGTGTTCGCCGGGGGAAGCTACGAAGAGGTCGCGCGCTGGCTCCTGGTTTTCCTCAATTCCCACGCCAAGCGAGAAAGCCCGCGCATCGAAGCGATCGTGGAGGCCGGTGACGCGCGCGCCCGCAACTCCTTCGGCGTGAGGCTCCGCCTGGAGGAGCGTTACGAGCCGCCGCTTGACCGACCCGCCGTTGAGTTCTCCTTCCAGGAGGTCTCAGCCGGCAAGGGCAGCTTTCCCTGGTGCGAGACGCTGGGAAAACGCGTGCGCGCCTGGGCCCGCGAACTCTGCGCGGCAGAGCATCCCAGCAAGTCAGCCTGACTGAGCCGCCCTCTCGGCAGCCTCTCGCCCCACCGTTCTTGACAGTGGGCCCCGCTCCGCCTATAGTCTCGCCAACTCCTCCCGGCCTCAACGCGACCGAGCCCGCCGGCGTCCGAGGGACGCTCGGAGCGCCGTCGCCCCCAAGCGACTATGAAGTGGAGGGCCATCCGATGAACATCGCGAGCCTCCTGGCAGCCAAGAGCGGTCAGCCGATCACCATCCGCCCCGAACGATCAGTCCGGGAAGCCGTCGCGCTGCTGGCCCGGCATAATATCGGCGTCCTTATCGTCGTGAATGAGGCCAACGTACCCGTCGGGATCATCTCCGAGCGCGACATTGTGCGCGAAGCCGCCCGGAACGAGCAGGTATTCGGCCGGACCGTGGGCGAGATCATGACCCGGGACGTCATCACGGGCGTGCCCGAGGACGATCTCGCCTCCGTTGCAAACGTGATGACCGAAAAGCGGATTCGTCACGTGCCGGTCGTGGACAAAGGCAGACTTGTCGGCATCGTCTCCATTGGCGACGTGGTGAAGGCTCAGCGGGACAAATACCGGGGTGAGGTGGAGACGCTGGAGACTCAGATCCTGGCCGATAACAACTGATGGCTCAGCCAGGGACGGACGCTCAGCCGCTGAGAGTCGCCATTATCGGGTCCGGTCCGGCGGCCTTCTACGCGGCGGAACACCTGTTGAAGCGGGAAGGCCTCGTCGTTGAGATCGACATGTTCGACCGCTTGCCGACGCCGTACGGCCTGGTGCGCGGCGGTGTCGCGCCCGATCACCAGAAAATCAAATCGGTCGCCGCGGCGTTCGACAAGGTCGCCGCCGATCCCCGCTTCCGGTTCTACGGCTATGTCGAATTCGGCAAGGACGTCACCGTGGCGGATCTGAGAGAGCACTACCACCAGATGGTGTACGCCACCGGCGCCCAAACAGACCGGCGCATGGGGATTCCCGGCGAGGACCTCCAGGGAAGCCACCCCGCGACCGAGTTCGTCGCCTGGTACAACGGCCATCCCGATTACCAGGACTGCCGGTTCGATCTCCAGCAGGAACGCGTGGCGGTGGTCGGCGTGGGCAACGTCGCGGTGGACGTGGCGCGCATT
This sequence comes from Candidatus Rokuibacteriota bacterium, assembly GCA_016201645.1. GTDB lineage: Bacteria > Methylomirabilota > Methylomirabilia > Rokubacteriales > CSP1-6 > JACQCL01. Next base: position 3,867 of record JACQCL010000055.1, on the reverse strand, counting down.
CTCTGTCGCACGCCCGAGGAATTGGCGGCGACCGACATCAGCGACCAGGCCCTGGACGCTCTGCGCCAGAGCCGAATCAAAGAGGTGTATATGCTCGGCCGGCGCGGGCCCGCCCAGGCGGCGTTCACGAACCCCGAGATCAAGGAGCTGGGCGAGCTGGCCGGCGCCGACATCACCGTCCTGCCTGAGGAAGTCGAGCTCGATCCGCTGAGCCGGGAGGCTCTCGAAAAGAGCCAAGATCGGGCGACGCTGAAGAAGGTGGAGCTTCTCCACGGGTACGCGCTCCGAAAGCCAGGCGGTAAGCCCCGGAGGTTGATCCTCCGCTTCCTGGTCTCGCCGGTCGAACTGCTCGGCAACGCGGCAGGCCAGGTTGTGGGGATGCGCCTGGTGAAAAATGAGCTCCGCGCCACCCCGGCGGGAACTCTCCAGCCGAAGCCGACCGATCGATTCGAGGAGTTGCCGGTCGGCCTGGTGTTCCGCTCCGTCGGTTACAAAGGTGTTCCCCTCCCGGGAGTGCCCTTCAACGAGAGCTGGGGCGTCATCCTGAACGACAAAGGGCGGGTCCTTGATCCCGACAGCCACCGACCCGTGGTTGGGGAATACTGCACCGGGTGGATCAAGCGGGGGCCAACCGGGGTCATCGGCACCAACAAACCGGATGCGGCCGAAACCGTCACCTGCATGATCGAAGACTTCGGCCAAGGGCTGCTTCTATGCCCGTCCCGCCCCGAGGCGGCAGCCGCCGAGGCGCTCATCCGACAGCGCCAGCCGAATTACATTTCGTACGCGGCCTGGCTCCGCCTCAACGAGTTAGAGACAGCCAGAGGGCGGGCCGGCGGCCGCCCACGCGTCAAGTTTACGCGCGTCGAGGAGATGCTGGCCGCCCTCGGCCGCTCAGAAGGGGCTTGACCGGCAAGACAGGGCGGGGTTAAATACGCCGGGCTCAACGCTCGGCTGAATGTCGGAGCGGTCCTAGCCGTCAAAGGAATTGGAAAATGCCAAAAGGAGAGGGGAAATGATCGCGCGCTCGTTCTCATCCACGCTGGGAGTTCTGGCCGTGGTCGTCGCGGCCGCTCTGGCCCTGGGCACCGGGGTCTGGGCGCAGGGAAAATGGGTTGCCCCCCCCGAAGCGAAGAACCTTAAAAACCCGCTGGCCAGGGCGGACAAGGTCATCGCAGACGGAAAGAAGATCGCCGACACCAACTGCGTCCCGTGCCACGGCCCCAAGGGGATGGGGGATGGACCGGCCGCCGCGGCCCTGCCCGTCAAGCCCGCCAACTGGACCTCGCCTGCCGTTCAGGCCGAGGCGGACGGGGAGCTTTTCTGGAAGATCACCAACGGCCGCGGACCCATGCCGCCCTGGAAACACCTGGCGGAGAACGACCGCTGGGCGCTGGTCCACTACATCCGGAGCCTCAAGAAGTAATCGAGCCGTGGGAAGCCACGCCCCCTCCGGCTGCCGGAGGGGGCGTTTTGTTTTCGGCGAGTCCGTACCCAGAAGTTGGGCTTGACTTATCTTGCCGATCCTTTCTATAATTCGCGCGGCCTCTTCCCTGCGCGGGCTTCTCGCCTCCCGACCCGTCCGCGGCCCAGGCCCAGAGCCCCCCTGGCGCGGATGATGTGACCCGGGCCACGGTGTCCGGAAGGATCCGGAATGGAGCGTCCTCAACAGGAGCCGCCGGACAATCCCCTGCGGAACTCTCTCCTAGAGGTTGACCGGGCTCTGGAATCCCTGCGCGAGGGACTCCAGCGGCTCGAACGGTCGGCCACGTCCCGCCCGCCCGCCGCCTCGGAACCCTCATCCCGCGCCGGCGAACCACTGTCCGACCCCCAGCAAGCGGTCCTGGCCAACCTCCAGGAGATCGCCGCCATCCCGTCCACCAGCCTCGATCCCAACGAGGTGTTCGGCCTCGCCATGGACCGGATTACCCGCATGTTGATGGTGGACCGAGCGGTTCTATTCCTCCTGGACCCGGATCAGGGGCGGCTTCAGCCCCGGGCCTCCCGCGGGTTCCGCCGGGATGACCTCACGGAGTTCTCGCTCCTGCCGGGGGAGGGGCTGGTGGGGCGGGCGTTCCGGGAGGGGCGGCCGATCGTGTACGCGACCCCGGTTGGGGACCCGCCCAGCGACCCGTTCATCTTCCGCTTCCCGGTTCGCGACGCCATCGCGCTCCCGATCCGGGCCGAGGGCGAGGTCGTTGGTGTCCTCTACGCGGGCCGGCGCGGTCGGCCGGCGCCGTTCGGCGTCGACGAAGTCCAGCTCCTGATCTTCATTGCCGACCGAGTCGGGACCGCCCTGGCTCATCGCCGGCTGGTGGACAAGATCGCCGGCCAGGTGGATCGCCTGCGGGAGCTGGTGGCCGTCTGCGCGCGCTCGAGTCTCCGGTACGACCTCGAGGAGATGCTGTCGGCAGCCTGCGAAGCCGGGTGTCGGCTGCTCCGCGTCGGGTGCGCGGCCGTGACCCTCGCCACCCCCGAGGGGCGTATGGTGCCCCGAGGCAGCTACGGCTTCCCGGAAGGCGTGCTGGAACAGTGGGGCCCCCGCGCCAGCGAAGGGCTGACGGCGGAGCTGTTCGCGAGGCAGCAGCCGGTGATCTGCCCCGACCTCCTCGCTCGCTCCGGGCCCGAGGACGTCGTGCTGCGAGGGCTGGGACTGCGCTCCCTGCTCCTCCTCCCGCTCTGGACCCGGAACGTGCTCGCCGGCTGCTTCTACGTCGGAGACCAGAGCGTGAAGGACTTCTCCGCCGACGAGGTGGAGGCGGCGCGACTCCTGGGCGCGCTTGTCGGGATCGCTCTGGAAAACGCCCAGCTCTATAACGATCTGCGACGTTCGCACGAGGAACTGCAAGCCGCCCAGGAACAACTGATCCAGAGTGAAAAGACGCGGGCCCTCGGCGAGATGGCGGCTGGCATCGCCCACGAGTTCAACAACATCCTGGCCATCATCGTCGGCAAAACCCAGCTCATGCGGGAGCGGGGCCCCGAGGCGTCGCTCCGCGAGGACCTGGGCGTCGTCGAAGAGGCCGCCTGGCGCGCCGCGGACACCGTGCGCCGGCTGCAGCGCTTCGCGCTGACCCGGATGGAGGAAAAACCTTCGCTGCTGGATCTCAACAGGCTGATCGAGGACGCCGTCACCCTCACGCGGCCGCGCTGGAAGGACGAGGCCGAAGCGCGCGGGATCCGGATCGAGGTCGTCACCGATCTCGAGGAAACCCCGCCGGTGCTCGGAAACCCGGCAGACCTTCGCGAGGTCGTGACCAACCTGATCCTGAACGCTTTGGACGCCATGCCGAACGGCGGGAGATTGGTCCTCAGCACGCGCAACCGGCAGGACGCCGTGGAACTCATCGTGACGGACACGGGCGTCGGGATGCCGCAGGAGGTCCGGCGCCGCGTCTTCGAGCCGTTCTTCACGACCCGCTCCCCGCAACGCTCCGGCCTCGGGCTCTCGGTCGTCCACGGCATCGTCGCGCGCCACAAGGGGACCATCGAGATCGAGAGCCAGGAGGGACGGGGAACCACCTGCCAGCTCCGCCTGCCGACCGGCTCCGTGATCGGCGCCGCCGTCGCGCCGGTGCCGGCGCCCCCGAGCCCCCGAGCTCCCGGCGGCGCCCCGATTCTCGTGATCGAGGACGAGGACCACCTTCGGCGGACGCTCGTGGAGATCCTGACCACCGCGGGGCACTCGGTCGAGGCCTCCCGCGACGGCCTGGAGGGGTTGGCCCGTTTCCAGCGCGGGCGATTCGACCTGGTGATGACCGACCTGTCAATGCCCGAATGCTCCGGGCTCGAGGTGGCCACCGCGCTGAAGAAGATGAATCCCACGACGCCGGTCGTCCTGATGACGGGCTGGGGCGATCTGCTCGA
>JACQCL010000028.1 GCA_016201645.1 Candidatus Rokuibacteriota bacterium | reverse complement strand
CAGTCCATGTGCTCCAGAATCAGGCCGTTGGGCGCCGACGCGATCAGGTGGCAGGAGGCTTCCATGAACAAATGGGAGGAGACCGGAGTGTGAAAGGTCTCGCAGAGGGTGGCGGCCTTCAGGAAGCCGGTGACGCCGCCCATCCGCTGGAGGTCGGGCATCAGGATGTCCGCCGCCCTCAGCTCGAGGTGCCGCTTCATCGCAAGACTTCCGTAGTCCGTCTCCCCCGTCGCGATGGGCGTCGTGAGCGCCGCGGCCACGCGGGCGCAGCCCTCCAGGTCCTCGTAGGGGAGCGGCTCCTCCAGCCAGTAGAGATTGAACGGCTCCAGTTCCCGCCCGACCCGGATCGCCGTGGCCTCGTCCCACCCCTGATTGACGTCAGTCAAGAGTTTGACCTCCGCGCCGATGGCCTCGCGGACCTTGCGGACGCGTTCCAGATCTTCCCTCGGCGAGCGCCCGAGCCGCATCTTCAGGGCGCGGTGTCCCTGAGCCAGGAATCTCTGAGCCTCCGACAGGAGCTCGTCAACGGAATAATCGAGCCAGAGGCCGGAGGACGCGTAGGTCGGAATCCGCTCTCGCCCGCCGCCGAGAAACTTGTAGAGCGGTAACCCCGCGCCCTGCGCCGCCAGGTCCCAGCAGGCCGTGTCCAGCGCCGCGAGCGCCATCACGGCGAGGCCGGCGTGGCCCACGAAGTTGATGGACCCCCAGGCGCGCTCGAAGAGGGCGCGGGGGCTCGTCGGGTCCTGACCCTCATAGAGCGGCAGCAGGTCTTCCACCAGGGCATGGAGCGCCCGCGCCCGCTGGCGCCCGAACGCGAAGCAGTGGCCGATCCCCACCGCCCCGGCATCCGTCTCCATCTCGACGAGGACCGTGTCCGCGGTCCGAATGTCGTGGATGGAGGTCCTCACCGGCCGGGGGAGCGGCAGCGATAGAAGGTGGGGCCTGACGCGGGTGACCTTCACGACCGGGTCCAGTGCTCGCAGACCTGTCCAGCTCGGGCAGCGTCTGAATCGCTCCCGGGCCCCAGGTACTGCTCGCATAATGTCACCGCGCGCAGGCCTCTTATCGCGTTACAGATGTAGATCGCGTCGGCGTTCCTGAGGTCGTCCAACGATACGACTCCCTCGCACACGCCGGGTTGGGTCTCGATAAGGTGCTGACGATAGACCCCGTTCAATAACCCGCATTGAACCAAAGGCGTGATCAGGTCCTTGCCTTTTCTGATGAAGACGTTGCTGATCGCCCCTTCGGTGACCTGGCTCTTCTCGTTCATAAAGATGACGTCGGCAAAGCCGTTTCCCGCCGCCACGCGATGCAGCTGGTCATAGACCTCTCTCCTGGTCGTTTTATGGTAGAGGAATCTATCCTTCGAATCCGTTCTAACTCCGGACAGCGCGACCCGGGCGAGGTCCGGCTCCCTCTCATCGATCACCCAACTCTCGACGGTGGCGTTGCCGTGACGGTCCAACACCAACCTGACCTTGTATCGCTTTGCGCTAAGAAACTCTTTGCTCCTGGCCACAAGGCTTTTGATCAAGCGATCGCCATCACAGGGATAATCGAAGTATTCTGCCGACTCGCTTACCCGCCTGATGTGCCGGGACAACAAGCGATACCCGTCATCCCACAGCAGTGTCTCGATCAGCCCGAATTCCTCGTGGCGCGTTGTCAAAAACTCCGCCTTTAATTGACACTCTCCATATTCCTCCTCCGGACTCGAGTCGCACACGATTCCGCCGCCCACCCCCATCTCGCCCCTACCGCCGTCAATGACGAGCGTCCGGATCGCCACATTAAAGACGGCCTCGTTGGCGGGCGAAAAATAGCCGATCGCTCCCGTGTACACGCCCCGCCAGTCATCTTCGAGTTCACGAATGATCTGCATGGATCGGATCTTGGGAGCCCCGGTCACCGAGCCGGACGGGAACAGACTCTGGAAGATATCGCGATAGGTCACTCCCTGGCGAATCCTTCCCTCAACGGTCGAGGTCATTTGAAACAGCGTCTGGTACTTTTCCACGGCGAACAGCTCGCGAACTTTCACCGATCCGATCTCCGCTATTCGCCCAACGTCGTTCCTCGTTATGATCGTGTCGTCCTTTCGCCGGAAGAACAATTCGGGAGAAAAGGACAGCACCGTTCGCCCGTCCGCGCGTATGAACGCCCCGTACGACACGCGTTGCCCCTTTTTCAGTGCATCGTACAAGGCCATCGTGGACCCATGAAACTCAAAGACGTATTTGGTCGTGAAGTTTATCTGATACGTGCAGCCCGAGCGAATGAGGCCCTTGATAGTGTCTACGGTCCGGAAATACTCATCGGCCGGAATGTCACAGCGAAGATCGCCGATCGCGTACTCGCCAGGGACACCGTCATCACGAGCCGGGGCGCGCAACGCTTCGTGGCCGGCGTCAAACGTTCCCGCGAGGTGATTAAACACAATGGGCGCAGGATAAACTCCAAACCACGCCAAGGGGGAAGGGGCCGCCGAGGAACCGGCAATCTTCTCAAAATGATAGCCACACTCGTACCCGAAATAGCCGGCCAGATAACAGTTCCGAGCCAAATATTTCTCGATATCTGCGAGCAGACCCGGTACTTCGTCAACCGAACACGCCTGAAGTGTGTCGATCGGGTCGATAAAGAGGAAACTCCTGTAGTTGTCGGCGTCATACCGGGACGTCTCCAAGAACACGACGTTGTCGCGTCCGGCGATGAGCCCGTAATATGCCGATGGGAAATCGTGGGACATAGCCCCTCGTCTTCGGGGAGTCTAGGCGGGGCCGATAGGGGTGTCAAGGTGAATTGACACCCCTCCACCCCTCTCCTATACTGGCTCACTGCCCTCCCATCGCGGGGTGCACATGGCCAAGGTGACCGCGGCTCATCTCCTCGTGAGGACGCTCAAGCGCCACGGCATCGAACGTATCTTCGGTCTCTGCGGCGACCACGTGAATTCCATCTTCAACGCTTGCATTGACGAAGGTGTGATCGTCGTGGACACGCGCCAGGAAGCCGGAGCCACCCACATGGCCGACGGCTGGGCGCGCGTGACCGGCCAGCCCGGCGTGTCTCTGGTCACCGGGGGGCCGGGCCATACCAACTCGATCACCGGGATCGCCACCGCCTGGCTGGCAGGCAGCCCCGTCCTCGCCATCAGCGGGACGTTCGAGCGGACGCTCAGGGGTAAGGGGGCGCTCCAGGACATCGACCAGGTGGAGATGGTCCGGGCGGTGACCAAGTGGGCGCGCGTGGTGGACGACCCGGCCCGTCTCCCCCACTACGCGGCGCTCGCCTACCGGGAAGCCGTGAGCGGCCGCCCCGGCCCCGTCCATCTCACGATCCCGAGCGATGTGTCTGAATCCATCGTGGATGATTCCACGATTCCCATCCCCTCCCCCGTCAAGCCCGAGCCGGCAGCCGCGCCCGCCCGGTCCGTCGAGACGGCGCTCGATCTCCTGGAGCGCGCGGAACGCCCGGTGGTGATCGCGGGGAGCGGGATCTGGTGGGCGCGCTCCTGGGAGGCGCTACGGCACTTCATCGAGCTGACGCAACTCCCATGCTTCACGATCGGAATGGGGCGTGGAAGCCTCTCCGACGAGCATCCCTTCTGCCTCGGCTACGCCGACCAGAACCTGAACCCGGTCGCCCGCGAGATCAGAGAGGCGGACGTGGTCCTACTCATCGGAAAGCGCATAGACTTTCGTCTGGCCTACGGGAAGCTCTTCGCGCCGGAGGCAGACCTCATCCAGATCGACATCCACGCCCCGGAGCTCGGGAAGAACCGGAGCGCCCAGCTGCCGATCCAGGCGGATGCCGCCGCCGTCCTCGAGCAGCTCGCCGAGCGGGCCGAGGCTCGACGGGGATGGAAAGAAAAGCCGTGGGTCGAGCGGTTGCGCCAGGCGCGCCGCGCTTCGGTGGAGGCGCGCCGCCCTGACGAGAATTCAGATGCTGCTCCGCTTCACCCGCTCAGGATCGTCAAGGAGGTGCGGGAGGCCGTCAATGCCGATGCCGTGTGGTCCATTGACGCGGGAGACTTCGCCCAGTGGTGCCGGATCGGGCTGCCGGCGAGGAAACCGGGGCACTGGCTCCGCCTGGGCCCGCTCGCAACCGTCGGAGCCGCGATCCCCTTCGGCATTGCTGCGAAGCTCGCCAAGCCCGACAGCCCCGTCGTGATTCTCATGGGAGACGGCGGCATGGGGTTTCACGCCTGGGAGCTCCACACCGCCCTCCGCTTCAACGCGCCCGTGGTCGTCGTGGTCGGCAACGACCGCGGCTGGGGGATGGAGCGGGAGCTTCAGTCCGCTTTTTACGACCGCACCATCGGAGTGGAACTCGGAGAGGTGCGCTACGATCAGGTCATCGCTGCGATGGGAGGCCACGGCGAGCACGTGGAGCACCCGGCCGAACTCCGCCCGGCGCTGGAGCGCGCGCTGAAGGCGGGGAAGGCGGCCTGCGTCAACGTGACGATGCGGGGAGTCGCGAGCCCGCTGACGACGGCCACCATCGCCCGGACCAAGGGGACCAAGGCGTGGACCCGAGCGTCGAGCAGCTGATCCGGCGTGACCGGGCGATCGTCGCCCTGGGCCTCCTGGGCATGGCCGCCACCGGCTGGCTCTACATCCTCCGCCTCGGCCGCGAGATGGCCCAGGCGGCGGACATGACCATGACGATGCCCCAGATGACACCGTGGAGCCTCCCCGACTTCTTTTTCACCTTTCTCATGTGGGCCGTCATGATGGTGGCGATGATGGTCCCCTCGGCCACCCCCATGCTTCTGATCTTCGCCACTGTGAATCGGAAGCGGCTGGTCGAGAACACTCCCGTGATTCGGACCGGCCTCTTCCTCCTCGGCTACCTCGCGGTGTGGGGCGTCTTCAGCCTGCTGGCGGCGTTGGGCGAATGGGGGCTTCACACCGCGGCGCTGGTCTCCGGGCCCGCCATCGCCGTCACCCCCTGGCTCGGCGGCGTGCTTCTCCTATCGGCCGGCGTCTATCAGTTCACGCCCCTGAAGCATGCGTGCCTCTCCCGCTGCCAGTCCCCCCTGGGCTTCATCCTGAGCGAGTGGCGGGAAGGGACGGCGGGGGCGATCGCCATGGGGCTCAGGTACGGGCTCTTCTGCGCGGGCTGTTGCTGGGTGCTGATGGCGCTCCTCTTCGTCGCCGGGGTCATGAACCTTTTGTGGGTGGCGGCGCTCGCTGGCTTCGTGCTGGTGGAGAAGCTCATACCGTTCGGGCGGGCCGTGAGCTGGTTGGCCGGGGCGACCTTGATCCTGTGGGGGATCTGGCTTATAACCCAAGCGGCTTAACCGGCGCGTGACAGGAGGCGACCATGGCGACGATCAAATGGCGACTCAAGGGCAAGTACCTGAAGAACTGCAACTGCGACCCCGGCTGCCCGTGTGAGTTCTGGGCGCGCCCGACCCACGGCGGGTGCGAGGGGATGCTCGGGATGCAGGTGGACGAGGGCTATTACGGCAAGACGAGCATGAAGGGCGTCAAGTTCGCCGTCCAGTATCGCTGGCCGGGCCCGCTCCACGAGGGGAACGGCACGGTTCTGCCTATCCTCGACGAGCGCTCCTCCCCTGCCCAGCGTGACGCCGTGCTCCAGATTCTGAGCGGCAAGGCCGGGAATCCCTGGTTCGAGGTGGTCGCCTCGCTCGTCACGAAAGTCCTCGAGCCCAAGATCGGCCGGATCGAGTTCAAGCACGACCTCAAGCGGCGCAAGGCGCGCGTCGTCGTTCCGGGCCTCCTGGAGACCACCAGCGAGCCGATCAAGGATCTGGTGACCGGCGGCGCCCACGTGGTGGACGTGCTGCTTCCGAAGGGCATGGAGTACAAGAAGGGG
>JACQCL010000068.1 GCA_016201645.1 Candidatus Rokuibacteriota bacterium | reverse complement strand
CATCAGGATCCACGGCATGTTCGTGATCGGCTCCGACGAGGACGACCTGGAGACCATCGAGGCCACCCGGCGCTTCGCCCGGAAGCACGACATCGACTCGATCCAGTTCATGATCCTGACGCCGATCCCCGGCTCCCCGGACTGGGACACGATCTACGCCAAGGGGGCCAAGTACGTCATCCACAACAACTGGTCCCTCTACGACGGCCACCACGTCGTGCACCAGCCCCGGCGGATCTCCCCCTACGAGCTCCAGATGGGGGCGATCAAGGCGATGCAGAAGTTCTACTCGTGGGGCGGCATCGCCCAGCGGCTCTGGAAGCGCGACCTCTACTACGTGACCATCCGGTACTGGGGCAAGAAGATGATCCGGGACTGGTGGAAGGACGAGGAGAACCGGGCCCACGTCCAGTGGCTCAAGGAGCGGCTCTACAGCGAGAGGCACACCGTCGGTCAGCGGACGCTTCAGACCGTCGGGGTGCCGGAGGTGCTCTTGAAGGAGAAGGTGGGCCAGCTTCTCAGCACGTTCCTGGCCGAGCTGGGGGTCAAGGTGGTCCCGCTGGCCGAGCGGCTCGTCGCCGAAGCCGAAGACGCGCTGGCCCGGGCCAAAGAGTCGGTGGACTGCTTTGTCATGCCGGTCGTGAAGCGGGTGGAAAAGGGGAAAGAAGACTTCTACGCCCAGCTCGCGACAGCCACGGAGGCCCTCCAGGTCCAGTTCGGGAAGCTTCCCAAGATCGCCTTCCCCGTGGTCGGAGACCAGGGGCCGATCTTTGAGCCCTTCGCCAAGATCGGCCTCCTCGTGACCAACAATCTCGACCGGATCCGGATGGCCTACCGGAAGGCGGGCGTGGTCGAGGGCCTCTGGGAAGCCGCCTAGCCTCGCCTCCTCACCCCGCCCTCTCCCCCACGGGGGAGAGGATACAGGTGAGGGGGTTTTTTATTTTTCCCCCTTCTCCTTGGTGGAGGGGGGCTTGTGGCCTTCGCGGCGCCTGACGAACTCCTCGTTGAGGGGCATCCCTTTCTTGCAGAGGGGGCAGGCCTCGGGCGGGTAGGTGGGAAAGTCGCGGCTCACGAGGCTGAAGACCGGCTTGCCGTTCACCTCGGCCTTCTTGGTCCGTCGCCAGAGGGCGCCGATCCCCACCACCTGACCGCCATGTCGCTCCACCAGGTCGATCAGGAGCTTGAGCGTCGTGCCTGTGCTGACCAGGTCTTCCACCAAGAGGATCTTCGTCCCTTGGCGGATGAGCCGGTTGAACTCGGCCGGCAGCGTCACCTTCCGCTTCCCAGCGGCGATGCCCTTGCTCGCGTACAGCAGGAGGGGCCGGGAGGGGTGGGCGCGCGCCACGCAGTGGGAGAGGATGAGGGCGCCCGGTCCTGTGGAGAGCACGATGTCGATCGGCCACTGGGCAAAGTGCTTGGCGATCACCGCGCCGAGCCCCTCCGTGAAGGACGGCTCCGTGATGACCAGAGTCTTCTCGATGAACTCGCTCGTATGGTGGCCCGAGGGGAGGAGGATGTGGTCGTTGGCGTGGTAGGCGCCCGTGCGCTTGAGGATGTCCAGGTGGATCTTCTCCCGGGCCTCGGCGTCCAGGACGGCGTCCTGCTTCTTGGGGGGTGGCGTCATTCCACACTCTCCTGCACGTGGTGGGACGGGGGCGGAGTCCGTGTGAGGCGAACCCGGGGCCGCGCGGCCCGGACGATCAGCGGCTCGAGGCACTTCGGGCACACCTCCTGGTCTCCTTTTCTCAGCACCTGCCGCGGTGGAAGGATCACGTCGCACCACTCGCAGGCCGGGTTATTGCAAAAGCGTTCCAATCTCACGGGCGGCGATCGGTCCCCACGTGGATGACGACGCCCTCGGGCTGCGCCTCGATCCAGTAGGGGGTGGTCCGCTTGAGATCCAAGACCACGCGGACGGTTGTCGGGCCAGACTGGGACGACCGGATTTGCCGTAAGAGAGGGCTGTTCACATCGAGTGTTTCCTCCGCGGCGGAGAGCAGCGCCCGCTCGAAGTCCACCACGACCCGGAACGGGTTTTCGAGCACGAAGCTCTTGTAGGTCAGCGGCCCGTCGGCTTCGACGATCACTCGGACCTCCTGTCCAGCCATCTCCGGCATGAGCTTCAGGATCAAAGGGACGGCCGCCCCGGACTGCTGCGCCGGAGGTGGGGCGGGCTCAGCCCGGGCGACGGGCTGTCGTTGCCCTCCGCCAAGAACGAACCCTTGGGCCGGAGCGGGGATATCCACGCGGACTAGCACGCGCCTGCCATCCCTGATGACCCGGTAGGGGACGCTCTCCCCGAACGTGAGGTCGAGCCTTCCGAGCCGGCTTCCGTCGCGCTCGAGGACCGCGGTCTGGACCTTTCTGAGCCCGGGTCCCGGCAGGTTTCGCTCCTCGGGGGGAAATGCAAAAACGGCGTTGAGGAACAGCAGGCTCACTCTGAACGGGTCCACCCCTTCGACTAAGAGATAGTTGAGCGGTTCGGAGCCCCTGATTTCCACCTGAAGGCGGCCGTTGTGAGAGCCCGCGAAAATCGCCGAAACGACAATGGGCGTTGCCTCTAGGGTGGCGGGCCCGAACCCCCAGACTGCCAGACCCAAGCCGAGTCCCACCAGGCCGCGTGTCATCCCAATTGACACAACCCTTCAAATTTTCGACCATCTTGGCGTGAGGGGTTATCCTTGTCAACTCGAAAGTGGGAGATGTAGACTGACGCTGCGATGCGAATCCTGGCGGTGGAGACCTCCACGCTCGCGGGTGGGGCGGCGCTTCTGGACGGTGAGCGCCTGCTCGGCGAGTACACCCTGAACATCAGGGTGACGCACTCCGAGAGGCTGATGGCCGCGGTGGACCGCCTGCTCCAGGACTGCGGGTGGGATTTGGCAGCCCTCGAGGGGATCACGGTGGCAACGGGCCCCGGTTCCTTTACCGGCCTTCGGATCGGCGTGAGCGCCGTCAAGGGGCTCGCGCTGGCTCTCGGGATTCCCGTCGCCGCCGTTCCCACCCTCGACGCCCTGGCCGCCACGCTGCCCTTTGCCGCCCATCCCGTCTGTCCCGTCCTCGACGCGAAGAAGGGAGAGGTGTACGCGTGCCTCTATCACTGGGACGGAACGGCCATGGTCCGGGACTGGGAGTACCTGGCCCTGACCCCCGAGGCCCTCTCCCAGCGCCTCTCCGGGCCCGTCATCTTCCTCGGCGACGCTCCCGCCACCCTGCGCGGTCTCCTTGAAGCCCGCCTCGGCGACAATGCCCGGTTCGCTCCGGCCGGCCGGCGGCTTCCCTCTCCCGCGAGCGTGGGCGCCCTCGGTCACGCGCTCCTCCTGGCGGGGCGAACGGTGGACGCCGCCGCCTTGACCCCGCTCTACCTCCGGCCGTCGGAGGCGGAGCTCAGGCGCCGACGTGCCCTCCTGGTCCATTGAGCCGCTGACGGTCGCCGACCTGGACGAGGTGCTCGCGATCGAGCGCGACTCGTTTCCCACCCCGTGGTCGCGCGGAGCCTTCCTCTACGAGCTGAAGCAAAATCCGGTGGCCCGCTGTTGGGTCGCGCGGGAGTCGGGATCGGCGTCCCGGGTCCTCGGCTATCTCTGCCTCTGGGAGATCCCGCCGGAGATCCACATCACGAACATCGCCGTGCATCGGGAGTGGCGTCGCCAGGGGATTGGCCGATCGCTCCTAGGGGCGATCCTGGAAGATGCGCGCCGCCGCCAGCTGACCACCGTCCTGCTGGAGGTGCGGCCGGCAAACACAGAGGCCCGCGGTCTCTACGAGGACCTGGGGTTCCAGGTCATCGGCCGCCGGAAGGGATACTACCTTGACACAGGGGAGGATGCCTTGCTCATGAAGGCCGACCTCACCCCGTCACCATCATCCTCTCCCCCTAAGGGGGAGAGGGCGGGGTGAGGGGGGGCTTCACGCCCATGCTCGACCAAAAGACGGAGGCGTTGGTCGAGAAGATGCT
>JACQCL010000054.1 GCA_016201645.1 Candidatus Rokuibacteriota bacterium | reverse complement strand
GGTCCCGGACCGGATGGGGACCCAGATATCGGCCGTGGCCGAAGTGCGGGTGAAGCGCGGGTCCACATGGATGATCTTGGCCCCACGCTCCTTCGCCTTCATCACCCACTTGTAGCTAACCGGGTGACACTCGGCCCAGTTGGAAGGGGGCATGATCACGACGGCGTTGATGACGTCGATCAGGTTGGTCGTCATGGCCCCGCGGCCGAAGGTAGCGCCCAAGGCCGGCACCGTGGCCGAGTGACAGACGCGCGCCGAGTTTTCGAGGTTTACGAGCCCCATGCCGCGCGCCAGCTTGGCGATGAGGTAGTTCTCCTCGTTGTCGAGGACCGAGGAGCCCATCCACGCGATCCCTTCGCAGCGGTTAACCGTGACTTCTTTGTCGCCAACCTTCGCCTTCTCAACGAAGGTCTCATCCCGCGTCTTCATCACCCGCTGGGCGATCTGCGCCATCATCCACTCGAGGGGCTTCTCCTCCCACTTGTCGCTCCCCGGGGCCCGGTACATGCACTTCGTCCACCGCCGCTCGTTGATAGACACCTGGTAGGTGGAGGACCCCTTGGGGCAAAGCGCGCCCTCGGTGTGCGGGGTGTTCGGGTCTCCCTCGATATCAATGATCTTCCCGTCCTTCACGTAAATGAGCTGGGCGCATCCCACGGCGCAATACGGACAAACACCAGGGAAGGCCTTGGCCTCTTTGATCCGGATCGTGGTCGCGAAGGATTCAACGGCGCTCAGGTCGAGCGCCCGTCCTCCCACAGCCACTCCGCCCGCCGTCGCAGCGCCGTACTTCAGGAAATCACGACGTGACAGAGCCATGGTGGTACCCCCTTCACGGACTCTTGTGATTAATTTCCCGTGGCCATCCCGTCAACTTGGAGTAATTACAGTAAAAAGCCGACTTTCTGTCAAGCAGAAAATGCCAAAATCCTGTCTGGTGCCGTGACGACCGAATGAACAAAGCTTTAGTCACTTTTGGCCGCCCGACTTAAAACTTTGGGAGTATTGCTCGAACCTCTCCTGGAGTGCCTGCCCGGCCTCCTCGGTCTTGCCCTCCTCGAGAAACTCGACAATCCGCCGCCGGAGGGCATGGTCCAGGATGAAGCCCCCCGAAACGGCGTCGTAGAAGCGGGAAAGCTCGAGGAGGGTCCGATTGACGGCCTGAGGGTCAGCGAACTGAGCACGGGCCTGCTCGAACAACCGGGTGACGATTTCCGGAAGGTCCCGGCCCTCACGTCGCCGTGGCATGATGGTCCCTCTCCCTCAGGGCGGATTCAATTGGATACGTGACCCGCAGCAGCGTGAGACCGTGGGGCGGCGCTGTCGGCCCAGCCCGGCGCCGATCCCGTCCCAGGAGCAGGTCGGCCATCCACTCAACCGGCCGGTGCCCCCGGCCGACCTCCACGAGGCTCCCCACGATGTTACGGACCATATGATGGAGGAAGCTGTCGGCGGAGAGGAGGACGGCGACAACCTCGCGGCGGGCCAGGAGGCGCGCAGAATAGACCGTGCAGGTTGGCGTCCGGTCCCGGCCGGAGGCAGCGCAGAAGGCCGAGAAGTCGTGCTTGCCCCGAAGGGACCTGAGCGCATTTCTCATGGACGGGAGGTCGAGTCGCTGAGAGATGTGCCAGGTATAGCGGCGAAGGAGCGGGTTGGCCAGCGGCTCGTTGTCAATCAGGTAGAGGTAGCGTTTGGAGCGCGCTGACCGTCGCGAATCGAAACCTGGAGCCGCCTCGGCGACCTCGGTGATGCGAATATCGGGTGGGAGCTGGCTGTTGAGGGCCGCGCGAATGGCCAGCACGTGAAGCCGGCTCTCAACGCTCAAACTCGCCATCTGGCCGAGGGCGTGAACGCCCGCGTCAGTCCGGCTGGCTCCGACCAGCTTCACGGGATGGCCGAAGACCCGCTCAGACGCCTCGGTCAGGAGCCCCTGCACGGTCGTCATGACCGGTTGGGTCTGCCAGCCGTGATATGCGGTGCCGTCGTAGGCCAGCGTCAGACGAAGGGTGCGACGGGACACGAACTTCTACCGCCGAGAGCCGCCCCGCCCGCGCCACGGAGCGGCGGGCACGGCGATGAGCCAGACGATCCCTACCAGCACCAACAGGAGAAACTTAAAGGCGGTCTCCCATCCGAAGAACCCTCCCGCCGTCGCGGGGAGGCTCTTCAGGTAGTCTTCGCGCTGGAGGTCTTTCGGTTCGTAGAAGGCCGGATTATAACCGCCGACAGCTTCGACCAACTGGACAATCCACGGGACGACCGCATAGGCTACCACCGCCACGGTGAAGAGCAGCGAGAAATAAAACCGACCCGGGCCACGGAGCCACCGCCGGATTCGCCACCATCTAGTCGTCCGGGACACCCCCCTAACGAATCAGAAGCTCGGCGATCTGGACGGCGTTGGTGGCCGCTCCCTTGCGGAGCTGGTCTCCCGCCACCCAGAAGTTCAGCGCGTTGGCCAGGGAGAGGTCCTCCCGGATCCGGCCGACGAAGCAGTCGTCCTGCCCCTCCACCACCACCGGCATCGGGTACCGGTTCTGGGCCGGGTCGTCCCAGAGGCGGAGCCCTGGGAAGCCACCGAAGAGCTCCCGCGCCTTTGCGGCGGTGACCTTCTCCTCCGTCTCGACGTTGACCGCGACCGAGTGGGCCGTGAAGACCGGCACGCGGACCGTCGTCGGCGAGATCCGAAGGTCGGGGAGCTCGAGGATTTTCCGGACCTCGTTCACCAGCTTCAATTCCTCTCCCGTGTAGCCGTTGTCGGCAAAGCCGTCAATGTGCGGGATCAGATTGAAGGCGATCTGGTGCGGGAAAAACTCCGCCCTGATGCCCTCCCCGCGCGCCCAGGCCAGCGTCTGCCGCCGAAGCTCCTCCACGCCCCTCACCCCGGCGCCGGAAACCGCCTGATAGCTCGTGGCGATCACCCGCCGCAGGCGCGCCGCGTCGTGAAGCGGCTTGAGTGGCATGACGGTCACGACCGTGGTGCAGTTCGGGCTCGCCACGATGCCGGAGTGATTCTTCGCGGCATGCGCGTTGATTTCCGGGACGATGAGCGGGACGGAAGGATCCATCCGGAATGCGCTGGATTTGTCCACGACCACCGCGCCGGCCTGAACCGCGAGCGGGGCGAACTCCTTAGACTGGGCTGACCCCGCCGAAAAGAAGGCGATCTCCACGCCCGTGAATGCCCCAGGGCCCACTTGTTCCAGTCGCAGGGTTTCGCCCCGGAACGACACCGCCTTCCCCCTGGACCGCGCGGAGGCGTAGCAACGAAGCTCCTTGACGGGGAACTTCCGCTCCTCGAGCACCTTGAGGGTCGTGCTCCCCGCCGCTCCCGTTGCCCCGACCACCGCCACCACGTACCCCGACCCCATCTCCTCCGCTCCTAGCTATACAATGCGCCGAGCTCGCGCGCGATCAGATCGGCCATCTGGACTGTGCCCAGCAACGTCGTTCCCTCCTGACGGATGTCCGCGGTCCGGTACCCCTTCTCCAGCACCCGCAGCACGGCGGCTTCGATCTTGTCCGCGTCTGGGGCCATGGACAGCGAGTGCCGAAGGAGCATGGCCGCCGACAGGATGGCGGCGATGGGATTGGCGATTCCCTTTCCAGCGATATCCGGCGCCGTGCCGTGCACGGGCTCGTAGAGCGCGGTCTTGCCGCCGAGGCTCGCCGAGGGGAGCATTCCCATCGAGCCGGCCAGGATTGCGGCCTCATCAGAAAGGATATCACCGAAGGTGTTCTCGGTCACAATCGTATCGAACTGGGTAGGCCTTGCGACCAGGGCCATCGCGCAGTTGTCCACGAGCATGTGCTCGAGCTGCACGTCGGCATAATCGCGGGAGACGGCGGTCACCACCTCTCGCCAGAGCTGCGAGACCACGAGAACATTCGATTTGTCCACCGAGGTGAGGCGCCGGCGCCGCTTGCGGGCCACGTCGAAGGCCACCCGCGCGACCCGCTCGATCTCCCGCGACGTGTAGACCATCGTATTTACCGCCCGGGCGCTGCCGTCGGCCATCTTCTCGACTCCCCGGGGCTCCCCGAAGTAGAGGCCGCCGGTCAGCTCCCGAATGACCATGAGGTCGGTGGCTTCCACGACGGACCGTTTCAGCGGGGAGGCGTCCACCAGCATGGGAAAACACCTGGCCGGTCGAAGGTTCGCAAAGAGGTCGAGCTCTTTGCGCAGCCGCAGGAGCCCCCGCTCGGGCCGCCTCTCGTGAGGGGCGTCATCCCACCGAGGCCCGCCCACGGCACCGAACAGGATCGCGTCGCTGGAATAGCAAAGCTCGAGCGAGGCGTCGGGTAAGGGGTCGCCCGTGGCATCAATGGCGGCGCCGCCGACCAGGCCCTCCTCGAACTCGAAGGTCACCCCAGACTCCTTGGCGACGACGCCGAGCACTTTGAGGGCCTCCGGGACGACTTCCTGTCCGATCCCGTCGCCGGGGAGGACCGCGATCTTGTGCGTCGCCATTTTCGCTGGCGCTTTAGTCCCGTCGCGCGTCGTAGTCGGAAGGGGTGGGCTTACCTGCCGTCAGGCCCTTCTTCTTAGCCACATAATTCATCAAGCCGCCCGCCGCCATGATCTCCCGGGCAAATTCGGGGAGCGGTCGCGCCTGGTAGGTCTCTCCCTTGGTCACGTTCTTGATCTCGCCCGTGCCGGGGTTGAGCTCGAGGTCATCCCCTCGCTCAATCCGCTCCACCGCGTCGGTCTCGAACAGGGGCAGCCCCAGGTTGATCGAGTTCCGGTAGAAAATGCGGGCGAAGGATTTGGCGATCACCGCCGACACCCCGACGGCCTTGATCGCGATCGGGGCATGCTCGCGGGAGGAGCCGCAGCCGAAGTTCTTGAGTCCGACGAGCACGTCCCCCGGGTGAACCTTTTTGGAGAACTCCGGATCCGCATCCTCCATGCAGTGCTGCCCCAACTCCTTCGGGTCGGAGGTCACCAGATAGCGAGCCGGGATGATCTGGTCGGTGTCAACGTTGTCCCCGTACTTCCATGCCTTCCCGTACAGGTTCATTGCCGTCTCCTCACACGTTGGCCACCTCTTCAGGGTGGGTGATCTTCCCCGTGACGGCGGTGGCCGCCGCCACGGCCGGGCTCGCGAGATACACCTTGGCCTTCGGATGTCCCATCCGCCCCGGGAAGTTCCGGTTCGAGGTGGACAGGCAGACGTCCTCGGCGCCGAGGACGCCGTTGTAGCCCCCGAGGCACGGGCCGCAGGTCGCCTCTGAGATGGCGCAGCCGGCCTCCGCGAAGACCTCGATGAGCCCTTCCCTGAGCGCCTCCTGAAAAACCTGGTGGGTCGCCGGGATCACGATGCAGCGCACATACGGAGCCACCTTCTTCCCCCGCATGATCCGCGCCGCGATGCGCAGATCCTCCATGCGGGCATTGGTGCAGGAGCCAATGAATACCTGGTCAACCTCCACCCCCGCGATCTCCTCCAGCGGCTTCACGTTGTCGGGAGAGTACGGGCACGCAACCTGGAGGCCGATTTTGCCGGCGTCCCACTCGTAAACGGAATGGTAGGCGGCGTCTGGATCGGACTTGAACAGTTTCCAGGGACGCTTAGCGCGAGGCTTCACGTATTCGACGGTGACTTCATCGGGAGCGACGATCCCGCTCTTCCCGCCGGCCTCGATGGCCATGTTGCATAAGGTGAGGCGCTGGTCCACGGGAAGCCGCTCCACAACCTCGCCGGTGAACTCCATGGCGCGGTAGGTGGCCCCATCCACGCTGATCTGGCCGATGGTGTACAGGATCAGGTCCTTGGCGGAGGCCCACGGCGCAAGCCGCCCGTAGAAGTGAAACTTCATCGACTCGGGCACCTTGAACCAGGTCTCGCCGGTGATCATCGCCGCGGCGAGGTCCGTGGAACCCACCCCGGTCGCGAAGCAGCCCAACCCCCCGTACGTGCAGGAGTGCGAGTCGGCCCCCAGGACCACGTCGCCGGGGACCACCAAGCCTTCCTGCGGAAGCAGGATATGCTCGATGCCGCCTCGTCCC
This sequence comes from Candidatus Rokuibacteriota bacterium, assembly GCA_016201645.1. Classification (GTDB taxonomy): domain Bacteria; phylum Methylomirabilota; class Methylomirabilia; order Rokubacteriales; family CSP1-6; genus JACQCL01. The sequence continues at coordinate 5,260 of JACQCL010000054.1, read as the reverse complement.
TCGTCGTAGAAGTACTTGAGCCGGTGTTTCTTGGCGAAGACCCGCGCGATCCGGCACTGGTCCGCGGACTTGATGTCCTTGGCCGGCACGAAGTGGCTGAGGACAATTGTCAGGCGGTCGGGGTCGAACACCTGTGTCGCTCCGACCTTCTCAAACGCCTTGATCGCGATCGGGGCCGTGATATCGTTCCCCATCAAGAGATCAATCCGGCAGGTGATCAGCTCGCCGGGATGCACTTCCTTCTTCTCGGCGTGCGCCGCCAGGATCTTTTCGGTGATCGTCATCGGCATCGTCGTCCCTCAAGAGGAGAAGAGCCCGTCTCCGGGCTCTCTCCTGTTTCCAAGTCGAATGTGTGGTGCGCCGCCACGCTACGGCCCGGCCTCTTTCACCTTGAGCGGCGCTGGCCGAGCGGCCCGGTTCAGCGCGTTCACGTAGGCCCGAGCGCTGGCCTCGATCACGTCCGTGGAGGCGCCCTTGCCACTCACCACCATCCCGTCAAAGTCCACCTTGAGGGACACTTCACCGATGGCGTCCTTGCCCCCCGTGATGGCGCGGAGCTGATAATCCTGCAAACGTCCCTTGAGGCCGGTGATTGCATCAATCGCGTTCAGGGCCGCGTCCACGGGACCGTCTCCCACTCCGGAGTCCTGGAAGACCTCCGCTTCCTTCCTGAGACGGACGGTGGCGGACGGGATGATACCCGTCCCGCTGATCACGTGGAGATATTCGAGCGCGTACGTCTCAGGGATCTGGGTCATTTCGCCCTGCACGATCGTCATGAGGTCCTCATCGTACACTTCCTTCTTCTTGTCCGCGAGGTCCTTAAACTTTTTGAAGGCCTTGTCCAAGTCCGGACCGCTGAGATCGAAGCCCAGCTCCTTGAGGCGGGCGGCCAGGGCGTGACGGCCTGAGTGCTTTCCCATGACGAGTTTGTTAGACGAACGCCCGATGTCCTGCGGGCGCATGATCTCGTACGTGAGCTTCTCCTTCAGTACCCCGTCCTGGTGAATCCCCGCTTCGTGCGCGAAGGCGTTCTCGCCGACGATCGCCTTGTTGGGCTGGACGTGGACGCCCGTGATGTGGGAGAGGAGCCTCGACGTCCGAAAAATCTCCTCGCTGCGCACCCCCGTGTCAATGCCGAACAGGTCCCGGCGGGTCCGGAGCGCCATCACGATCTCCTCCAACGAGGCGTTTCCGGCGCGCTCCCCGATTCCATTGATCGTGCACTCCACCTGACGGGCACCGTGCATGACCGCCACCAGCGAATTGGCCACGGCCTGGCCCAGGTCGTTGTGACAGTGAACCGACAGCACCGCCTTGTCAATGTTCTTCACGCGCTCGCGGATGCGGCCAATCCGCTCGGCCCATTCTTTGGGAATGGCATAGCCGACGGTGTCGGGGATGTTGATGGTAGAGGCGCCGACACCGATCACGGCCTCCAGCACGTCGCACATGTAATCGAAATCTGACCGGGAGGCGTCCTCGGGAGAGAACTCCACGTCACCGCAGTACCCGCGCGCATGCTTCACCGCGTCCACGGCTGCCTTCAGGACCTCGTCGCGGGTTTTCCGGAGCTTGTACTTCAGGTGGATGTCGGAGGTCGCGACGAACGTGTGGATGCGGGGGTGCTTGGCGTACTTCACCGCCTCCCAGCAGCGGTCAATGTCCCGCAGCGCGACCCGCGACAGGCCGCAGATGATCGGCGCCCCTTCGAGGGTGCCGACCTGCTTCGCGACTTCCCGGGTCGCCTCAAAGTCCTCATCCGACGAGATGGGGAAGCCGGCCTCGATGACGTCCACGTTCAGCCGCGCGAGCTGCCGCGCCATTTCAAGCTTTTCCGCCGTGTTCATGGAGAAGCCCGGGGCCTGCTCCCCGTCCCTCAACGTCGTATCGAAGATGATGACGCGATCCATGATTCCCTCCTGAGATGCCTTGCCGTTACCGACTATCGTTTCGCTCCGTGTCACCGCTCACCGCGCCCTCCGGCTTCCGCACCCAGAGGCGGCGCGCGGGACCGGACAGGACGTAGAGCCCGAATAGCGTGAAAAGGAAGACCTGATGGTGGGAGGCGACGATCAGCACCCCCAGGACGACCAACAGCAAGATCCCAACTCGATGGCGCCGGCCGAGGTCCACCTCCTTGAAGCTCCAGTAACGGAAGGTTGATACCATCAACACGGCCACAAGGTAGGTGGCCGCGCTGATGGCCACCAATCCCCAGCGGGGCATCTCCACGTCAGCGAAGAGGAGCACCGTGGCGGCCGCGAGCCCGGCGGCGGCGGGCGTGGGGAGTCCCACGAAGAACCGCCGGTCGGTCAGGCCGACGTAGACGTTAAAACGGGCCAGCCGCAGTGCCCCGCAGATCACGAACAGGAACGCGGCGAACCACGCCGCCCGACCGAGCTGCGACAGCGCCCAGGCGTAAAGGAGGTAGGCCGGGGACACGCAGAAGGACACCACGTCGGCCAGGGAGTCGAACTCGAGCCCGAATTGCGTAGTCGTGTTTGTCAACCGGGCCACCTTGCCGTCCAAGATGTCCAGCAAAATCGCTATCAGAATGGCCACGGCGGCCTCTGCGTACCTCTGGTTGGACGTCAAGAGGACGGCCAGAAACCCGCTGAACAGGTTCGCCGTGGTCAGGAGGCTCGGGAGAAGAAAAATCCCCCGCCGCCGCTTTTCCCGGAGGTTCTGCCACCGTCGCCGTCGGGGACCCCTGGGTCCCTCCCCGCCGAGCAGCCGACGTCTCATCTCAACACTCCCATAATCGTTTCTCCGCCCCGCACCTTATCCCCTTGCCGGCACCGAAGGGCCGTGCCCTTGGGCACGAAGAGATCCGTGCGCGACCCGAACCGAATCAGCCCGAACCGCTCCCCCGCTCGGAGCTTGTCACCGGGCCGGACCCGGCAGACCACCCGCCGCGCAACGACCCCGGCGATTTGGCTGACGGCGACTCGCGCCGACTCTCCCTGCAAAGCGATTCTGCAGCGCTCGTTTCCCTCGGACGCCTCCGGCCGGTAGGCGGCCATGAAACGACCGGAACGGTACTCCACCTCGGTCACCAGAGCCGCAATGGGTGACCGGTTCACGTGCACGTCCAGCGGCGAGAGAAAGATCGAGACTCGCACCGCCTCTCCCACAAACGGGTCATGAAGCTCCCGGACCTCCCGTACGCGGCCATCCGCGGGGGCCACGACCGCGCCCGGAACCGCCGGGGGCGTCCGCTCCGGATCGCGGAAGAAGCCCAGGCTCAGCAGGGCCAGCAACGCGGGCGGCACCGCCAGCCACGACCAGCCGGTCCCGGCAAGCGCGCACGCCGCCGCTCCGGGGATCAGGATGAACGGCCAGCCCTCCGGGGTAATGGGGATGCGCGCTCGCACTCCTCTATTCTACATCCGGGGCGGCTTGATCCAACTCATCATCGAGCGGAGACGCTTGCCCACTTCCTCGATGGGGTGCCCGGCGTCCCGCTTCCGCATGGCCAGGAATTGGGCCCGGTTGGCCTGGTTCTCCAGCACCCATTCGCGGGCGAACTGTCCGGACTGGATCTCCGCCAGAATCTTCTTCATCTCGGCGCGGGTCGCCTCATTGACAATGCGCGGGCCGCGCGTGTAGTCGCCGTACTCGGCGGTGTCGGAGACCGAGTAGCGCATGTAGGCGAGACCGCCCTGGTAAAAGAGGTCCACGATCAGCTTCATCTCGTGCATGCACTCGAAGTACGCCACCTCGGGCTGGTAGCCGGCCTCTACGAGCGTTTCGAAGGCGGTCTTGATCAGATGGGAGATTCCCCCGCAGAGCGTCGTCTGCTCTCCGAAGAGGTCGGTCTCCGTCTCTTCCTTGAAGGTGGTCTCGATGACTCCGGCTCGCGTGCATCCCACACCCTTGCCGTAGGCCAGCGCCACGTCTTTGGCTCTCCCGGATACATCCTGCTGGACGGCCAAGAGCGCGGGGACCCCGGGCCCCTGGGTGAAGAGGTCACGCATGACGTGACCGGGCGCCTTGGGCGCGATCATGGAGACGTCAACGTCGGGAGGCGGCACCACCTGGTTGAAGTGGATATTGAAGCCGTGGGCGAACATCAAGGTCTTCCCCTTCCCCAAGCTGCCTCGAATGGATTCCTCATACACCTGGCGCTGGCTCTGGTCGGGGAGGAGGATCATGATGATGTCCGCCACTTGGGCCGCCTCCGCCACCGTGGCAACCTTGACTCCGTCCTTTTCGGCCTTGGTCCAACTCTTGGAGCCCTTATAGAGGCCTACCACCACGTCCTGGCCGGAGTCCGTCAGGTTCAACGCGTGGGCGTGCCCCTGACTCCCATAGCCAATGATCGCAATCTTCTTCCCGCGAAGCAGGCCCAGGTCCGCGTCCTGATCATAATAGATTCTCGCTGGCATAATGGCGCCTCCTCTTTAATCCTCGAAGCCGATGTCTCGGGCGGGTTCCTTCGAAGCCGGTGCAGACTCGCTGATCTTGCCGAGTCTCTCCTCCGCCTTCCGAACCCGGCTCTTCGGTCCCCGCGCGATCGCGACCTTCCCAGTCCGCACCAATTCCTGAATGCCGAACGGACGAAGCAGCTCTACGATGGCGGTCACCTTTGACTCGTCGCCGGTCGCTTCCAAAGTGTACGTCACCGGTGTCACGTCCACGACTTTCGCCCTGAAGATGTCGGCGATGCGCAGGATCTCAGCCCGGAACGCGGGCTCGGCGTTGACCTTCACGAGCATCATCTCGCGCTCGACGTGGTTCTCTTCGGTGAGGTCGGTCACCTTGATGATATCGATCAGCTTGTGGAGCTGCTTGATGCACTGCTCGATGACGAACTCGTCCCCACGCACGACCAGAGTCATTCGCGAGACCGTCGGGTCGAGCGTCTCACCGACCGACAGACTCTCGATGTTGTAGCCGCGGGCGCTGAACAGCCCGGCGACGCGCGAGAGCACTCCGAACCGATTCTCGACGAGCACCGCGATCGTGTGTTTTCTGGGTTCGCTCCCGTTCAGCAAGTTCTTCCTCGGAGGGGGCTGCGCCCCCTTCTCATTAAAATCCGGTTTGGGATTTGGCGGCTTTGTCCTTGACCGCCTTGCTCGGCCGCTCGAGAATCATATCCTTGTTGGCCCCGCCGGCCGGAACCATCGGGAAAACGTCCTCCTCGCGGTCCACCATCATATCCACGACCACGGGGCCGGGAGTCGAGAACGCTTTTTCGAGAGCCGGCACGACCTCGCTGGGTTTGGTGGCTCGGATGCCGACGCACCCGTACGCC
>JACQCL010000056.1 GCA_016201645.1 Candidatus Rokuibacteriota bacterium | reverse complement strand
AGGTCTTCATCCGCGGGCCAGAGTTGAAGGCCGACCTCGCGACGCTCGACGCGCACTATTCTGCGTTGCCCGAGGGGGTCAAGGCGCGAGGCGTCATGTCCTTCGCGTTTCACCCTCCGACCGAGGGTGACTTTCTCGTGTCGATGCTTTGGGATAAGCTCATGGCCCCTGAGTGGAAACGGCACGCGAGGCGAGAGCGTAGACCCCTAGACCCATATTTTCATTTTGAGAGGTGCACGGACCAGGCTATAATCGCGTCACACCCCGCAAGAAATGCGGCTCTCGGCGGCTCCTCGCAGGTGCGGAGGGCATCATCCAGTGGGTGACGCGACATCTGGCCAGGTTCGCCTCTCGTTCAATCCCCAGCTTCGCGTCGAATTCCGAGGCGCCACCGTGACCTCTGATGCGGGGCTGCTACTGCCGCGCGAATTGGACGAACGCCTCGGCCTGAACAGACTGATCGAACGACATCTCGCTGATCCTCGCATCGGACACAACCGCCAATTCCCCCTACGAGATCTATTCCGCCAGTCCATCTATAGCCGTTTGGCGGGCTACGAAGACACCAACGACGCCGAGCGACTGGCCGAGGATCCGACGTTTCGGATGCTGGCCTCGCGCGAGCGGCGGGAGACGAGCGTCGCCCTCACCTCCACCCTGCACTGGTTCGAGACGGAAGTGCTCGCTGAGGAGCGGAACTACCAAGGGCTCGCGCGCCTCAATACGGAGCTGGTGCAGTGCGAAGCGACCGGGTCCCGCCGCGTGACCCTCGATATCGACAGCTCCGAGAGTCCGGTGCACGGCGCCCAAGAGCAGTCCGCGTACAATGGCCACTTCGAGTCCGTCTGCTATCACCCGCTCTTTGTCTTCAACCCGGAGGGTGACTGCCTCGCGGCCAAACTCCGGCCCGGCAACGTCCACAGTGCGGACGGGTGGGACGAGGTCCTCCTTCCCATCATTGATCGGTACCGCGCGCGAGGGCAGACCGTTGTTGTCCGCGCGGACGCGGCATTCGCCCTGCCCGCCCTCTATGAGGCGCTGGAGCGGCGGGGGGTGAGGTACGCGATCCGACTGCCGGCCAACGACGTGCTGGAGCGGTCCATCGAGGATCTGGTCACTCGGCCCCGCGGCCGACCGAGCTACGTGCCGCTGGTCCGGTATCGGAGCTTCGCATATCAGGCCGCTTCCTGGGACCGACCGCGACGCGTGATCGCCAAGATCGAGCATCACCTCGGGGAACTGTTCCCACGGGTGGGCTTCATCGTTACCACGCTCACGGGGACGAACCGGGCCGTCGTCCGCTTCTACAACCAGCGCGGGACCGCCGAGCAGTGGATCAAGGAGGGCAAAGCCGCCATCCATTGGACGCGCCTCTCCTGTCACCGCTTCCGGGCCAACGAGGTCCGCCTCCTGCTCGGGGTCATCGCCTACAACCTCGGCAATCTGCTGCGCCGGCTGGTCTTGCCCTTCACCATCCAGAGCTGGTCGCTGACGAGTCTCCAGCAGCGGCTCTTCAAGACGGGCGGACGTCTCATTCGGCACGCTCGGTACTTCGTGCTCCAACTTGCGGAAGGCTACTTGACGGGAACCCTCTTTCGGCAGATTCTCGGGCGCATCGAGCAGCTCGCGTGGCACCCAACGTGATCGAGAGCCCTACACCGAGGACCGGGGAGCCTCAGAAGCGGGGGGCGAAGCAGCGGAGGTGTCTCTGAACAGGGCCGTCGGAGTGTCCAAACTCACGACTACGCGCCGCGGCCGGCACCGGGGCCCCGGGGCCGCGAGAATGACTTCCGCCCACGTGCCGGAAAGGCGAACGAGTTGAGCGACGGAGTGATCCGCGCCGTTCAACGCCGCGACAGAAGGGTCGAAGTGGGTCCATCTTGGAAATCCCGGTTTACAGCCCTGCGACCTTTTTCGTATGGCACCCCGTACGAGCCCTTATCATTTCCTCGATCTTTTTGTTGTGCTTCATGGTTTGTATCGCTCTCAAGAAAAGAGTGGCTCGGACGCGAAGCTGGCCGCTGCT
>JACQCL010000052.1 GCA_016201645.1 Candidatus Rokuibacteriota bacterium | reverse complement strand
GTGCGGCCGGATGCCGTTGATCACGATGTTGTCATCGGCCAGCGCGAGCGTGACCGTGGGGACGCGCTCGAGGAGAGCCTGGGCCTGGCGCTCGAGGCGCTCCTGGAGCGCGACGTTCAGCTCGTTCTCCGGGGGGTACAACCGGAGGTTGTCCACCGCGCCTGCCAGGGAACGGAAGACCTCCGCCGACAGTCGCATATCCTCTTCGTCGAGCCGCGTCTCCCTCTCGCGCCCGCCGGCGGCTAGCTTTGCGGTCGCCAGGTAGATGGCGGGCAACACGCCGAGGTGCATGATCCCGCGCGATGCCAACAGCTTCTCCCACTGGGCGATCTCCGGCGGAATCTTCTGGGGCGGGCCGCTCAGGATCCTCACGGTCTCCTCTACCTCGTCGTCGATCACCCCGCGAACGAAGGTGAGGCTGCGAATCCCGTGCTCCCTGAAGAGGCGGAGGAGATCCTGGGCGAGCGTCCCGAGGGCTTTGCCCTCAATGGCCTGGCCGTTCGCCACGAGCGCCCCGCGCTGCTCTGCCAGCGTGACTGCTTCAAGGCGCTCCAGCAGGCGAAGCAAGGACGTGCTGGCGGCGGCCACCTCCTCCCGCACGAGCTGACTTCCCTCGGGAAAGACCCGCATGTTCTTGCACGCGAGTGTGAAGGTCTTGCTGAATTGCACGGCCACCGGGACCTCGGCCTCCTCAAAGCGCTGGGAGGCCTCCTGGATCCGCACCTTGACGGTGCCGACCTCCCCACCCTCCCCGCCGCCGGTCCCCTCGCCGCCGGTGCCCGTTCCGCGCCCACCCTCACCGCTGCCGGGCTCTCCCACGTCAGCCAGGGAAAAGAGCCAGTCCCGGAGCGCGTGGAGCTTTTCGCGGTAGAAGCTGGCCTTGCCCATGTCGTCAGAGCGCTCAAAGTGATAGGCAATCGGCCCGACGGCCTCGGTCGCCTCGGGACTCGCCAGGCTCTCATAGACCTGGGCCACCCTCCGGTGGGTCTGGCGGCGTCGGTTCTCGTCGAGGCCGTCGTACACCATTTCCCGGAACCGCTCGTTCGTGAACCGGATCTCTCCGGCGTCGCCAGCGGGATCGACCCGCTCGAAGAGGCCGTGGCGCCGCCCGCGGTCCACGATGTCCAGGGTTTCCCCCGGATCCTGCCCCAGGACTTCCGCCAGCACGGGGAGGTCCATGTCGGGGCCGATGATGGAGGCTTCCGAGACAACCCCGAGGGTTTCCGGGTCCAGATTCTCAAGCCGCCGGGCAATCGCCTCGTCTCCTGAGGCCGGGAAGTCCTCGGGGGTCACCTGATCGAAGCTCCACGCGCCCTCCTCGTGTCGGAGGACCCCGCGCGTGATGAGCCCCTTCAGCGTTTCTTCCACCAGCAACGGGACGCCCCGGCTCACCTGGAACAGAAGCTGGTGAAAGCGTGCCGGGATCGAGTGACGAAGGACCTCGGTCCCCAGCTCCCCGACGTCCAGGAACGTCAGCGGCGAGAGGCTCACGCGCTGGAACCGGGGGGAGGCCTGGAAATAGGAGAGGAAACTCGGGAGTGAGCGAAACTTGGAGTCCACCTCCAGTTCTTCGCGGCGGTCGAGCACCGCCGTGGCGCACACGATGACCCTGCCGTCCTCCCGGCTCAGCAGGTGCAGAAACGCTTCGAGGGTTGCTTCGTCAGCCCAGTCGAGATTTTCCAGCAGCAGCAGCAGGGGGCCGGCCTCCGAGATCACGCAGAGCAGATCCAAGATTCCATGAAAGAGCTGGCGCCGGCGCTCGGGCGCCGGGATCGCATCGGCTTGCCCTATGCTCGGTGTGAGAACGGGGAGCACCGATCCCAACGCTGCGAGCTTGGGTCCGGAGAGCCTGGCGGCGACCGGCGCGACCAACTCGGGAGAGCGGTCGAAGTACTCCTGGATCGGCGGCGTCAGGGTGCTGTAGGGGACAGCCCGGTTCTGAGCCAGACATCCTGCCTGGAGGAACTTGAGTCCAGCGGTGCGGGCGAGCCCCGGCAACTCTGCCAGGAGGCGGCTCTTCCCCATGCCGTGTTCCCCGTCGATCAGGACTAAACGATTCCGTCCGGCGGGGGCCTCCTCAAAGAGCTTCTTGAAGAGCTCCTGCTCTCGGATCCTGCCCAGGAGGCGGGGGCGGTGAAGTTGGCGCAGCGCCTCCTTCTCGGTGGGGGGCCGCTCGCCCACGTCCCGACTGACGCGGTTCTTGCCCAGCCGCTTGGCATGAGCCAGCGCGCGGCGCGTTTTTTCGATCAGGCCGGATGCGGTCTGGGCCTCGACCGGGGACGACGCGACCCCGAAGCTGGCGTGGACGGGGATCCCGCCCGGCGCGTGGGCAACTCGGATGGGCTCGGAGGCGATCCGAGCCCGGATCTCTTCGGCGACGGCCATCGAGCGATCAACCTCTACTCCCTCCAGGAAGACGAAAAACTCGTCTCCCGCGTAACGGACCGCATATCCACCCCTCCTGCGCCCCTCCTGGAGGAGGTCGCCTACCTGCCTGAGGACGACGTCCCCCGCGAGACGCCCGTGCGTGTCGTTGACCTGCCTGAAGTCATCGAGGTCGAGGAGGATCACCGAGAGCGGAACCTTCTGGGAGGCGAGCCAGTCAAATCGATCCTTCAAGTACTGGGCCATGAACCACCAGTTGTAGAGCTGGGTCACGCGATCGAGGAACAGGAGCTTCGTGGGATCGCGGAACGGGAGGGTCATGGCTTTCCCTTGGGCTCAAGTTGCTGCTGGACTCTCAGGAGCGCCAGGCGGGCCGCCGAGCGGACCGTCTTGCCGGGGTCCTTCAGCGCCGCCTCCAGCGCGAGCTTCGCTTCGGGGAGCTGGAGCTCTCCGAGTGAGCGAGCGGCGGTCGCGCGGATCCCTTCGGGTACTCCCTTTCGGAGACCGAAGAACCGTGGCCGCCGCTGGAGGATCTGAAGGAGCGAAGGCACCGCCCGAGGGTCCTTCAACCGACCCAGGCAGAGGCACGCGACTCGCAGCACGTGCTGGTTTGGCGGGCTGTCGAGAAGGCCGACCACGGAGTCCAGGAGCTCGACCATGCGAAGCCCGCGCACGCACTCGAGGGCTCCGAGCGCCACGCCGGGCTTTGGCTGGCCCAGGGCCTGTCCGAGGAATCGCACGGCGTGTTCCCGTGACACCCGGGTGAGCGCTTGCGCCATCTCCGCCCGGACCTCGACCTCGGGATGCGCCAGCAGAAAGAGGAACTCGCTTCCCAAGGCTGGCGCGACGATGTCGAGCACGGCCACGATCCTGCACACCTCCTCGAGGGGCGCCTTGGGCCCAAGCCCCTGAGTGAGGAGGCGGACGCTTGAATCCCCCTGAGCTCGGAGGAGCGCGGCGGCCGGGCGAGCGATCTCCTCGTCACCGCCTTCGAGGATCAGCCTCACTAGGAATGGCACCGCTCCCGCCCCGAGCCCCGCGAGGAGCGCACTGCCCTGCCGTTGCCGGGTCGGATCAGGATCCTTCAACGCCTTCAGAACGGGCTCGAACGCCCGACCTGCTGCCAGGGCATCCACGAGGCCCCTGAGGGTTTCCGTGCACTTCTCAGGATCACGCCGGCCGGGAGGGCTCGCGCCCAGGGCCTCGGCGAGAGGGATCCCCCGCGGAAGATCCCCGGCGCGCAGGAAGCGCTTCAGAATGTCGGCTGCGAGCTCCACCTCACCCCGGAACGCCTCGGGCTGTGTCTCTTTCCGCGCCGCCGCTGAGAGCGGTTCAAGCACCTGGCCCAGGAGCCAGTCGCTGGTTTCCTCATCCACCGTTAGGAGCGAAAGCGTCAGGCCCTGGGCTGCCTTTAGTCGGAATTTCCCTTCGGGCTCGGAAAGCGCCCTCGTGGTTCGCTCGACCAGCTGCCGCGCGAGGTCCTCGCGGCCGAGCTGTCGCAGCGAGCTGAGGACGGTCGGAATCTGTTCCTGGATCTCCCGATCGAGAAAGGTCGCCAGGGGTTCCTTGAGCCACTGGGCGACCCGCTGGAACGTCAGCTCCGCTTCCGAAAGCTCCGCCACCGCCGCTTCCTCCAGCCGCGCGGCGGCCGCGTAGAGCCGCGTTCCGACCTCGATCGTCGAGATTCCACCGCCTTCCAGGAGATCCCGCCAGAAGGCGGGGGCACGCCGGGCCTGCTCGGGAGGCTGGGCCAGATGAGTGAGAAAGACCCGGAGCTGCTCTCGGGTCGCGCCTCGCCGGATGGTCAGGCTTGTGAGGCCACAATCTTCCATGAGCCGCTCCAGGATCTCGATCGTGATCCCGAAGAGCCGGGGGTTCGGCCGGGTGGCATTGACGACAATCGTGCCCTCCGTCAGCGCGACCGTCAGGCTCGGAATGCGGGTGAAGAGCGATTGGGCCTGACGCTCCAGTTGGTCGAGGGAGAGGGTGATCAGCTGGCTTTCGGGCGGATACAGGCGGATGTTGTCCACCGCCGTGGCCAGGGCGCGTAGGACATCGCGGACGAGCGCGAGTGTGGCGTCTTCTAGCCGCGCTTCCTTCTGTTCCTGCCTCCAGACCCGCCTCCCCTCCCCCGTCGCCAGAAAGATGACCGGGAACACTCGCACGTGGCCGATTCCTTCCGACTTGAGCCGATTGTCCCAGTAGGCCACCTCGCTCTGGAGGCCTTGCGGCGGACCGCTGAGAATCTTCAGAAAGCCCGTCACCTCGCCGGCCGTCGTCCCTCGCTCGAACGTGCACCGGCGGATGCCGTGATCGGCGTAGATCCGGAGCAGGTCGTGAGCGAACGGGAGCAGTCCCGTGCTCTCGATCGGTTCGCCGTTGATCTGAAGCGTCTGGCTCTCCTCCGCGAAGGTGACGGCCTCGACCCGCTTGAGAAGCTCCAGGAGCGTCGTCGTGACTCCGGCCACTCCCTGCACGACGAGCTGGCTGCCCGCCGGGTAGACCCGCATGTTCTTCACGGCGACCGTCAGCGCTCGGACGAACCGGTCCGCCAGGGGCCACGTCTGCTCGTCCAGGGGCGGTGCGGTTTCACCGGCTCCGACCTTGAGGCTGAGCTCTCTCGCGATCTCGGCCGCCGAGAAGAGCTGGCTCGACACTTCCTGCACGCGACGACGGTAGAACTCCCCCTTGGCGGCGTCGTCCGAACGCTCGAAGTGATACGCCAGCGGCCCCAATACCTGCTCTACCTGGGGCCCGGCCAGACGCTCGGTGACCTCGCCGACCACCCGGTGGGTTTGCCGCCGGTCGTCGTAGTCCATGTGCGAGTAGACGATCTGCTGGAAGCACTGGCTGAGAAACCGCACCTCGTCCTCGTCCGCCAGCGGCCCCGGCTCCTCGAACACCCGGTGCTTCTTTCCCCGATCCACGAGTTTCAGGGTTTCCCCGGGGTCCTTCCCCAGCACGCCTGCCAGGAGCGTCACGTCCACGTGCGGTCCCACGACCGCCGCTTTGGAGATCATCGTGTGGATTTCCCGGTCGAGTGCCTCCAGCCCCCCCAACACCGCGGCCTCCAGCGAAGCCGGCACCGCCTCGGGCTCGACCGCGTCGAGGTTCCAGACTCCATCAGACGCCTTCAGCGCTCCCTTGGTGATGAGCCCCTTGAGGGTCTCCTCTACGAACAGCGGAATCCCCTCGCTGGCGTCGCACAGCCGCTCGAAGAAGGCAGACGAGGGGGTATGCCGCTCGAGAATCCCGGTCACCATCTCGCTGACGTGCTCGCGCGGGAGGGAGCCGAGAGTCACCCTCAGGAAGTTCGGGGATTTCTGGAGAAGGGTGAACAGGCGCACCAGCGGGAGCGGCGTGCCCTCCTTCTGGGCGAGCACCTCCGACTGGGCCGCCGCGTAGACGACGAGCTTCCCCTCGTCCCGGTCGAGGAGGCGGTAGAGGACCTCGAGGCTGGCTTCGTCCACGAAGTGGAGATCGTCCAGGAACAAGAGCGGGGCCTTGTCTGAGAGGAGAGACAGGAGGTCTCCCATCGCGTGGAAGAGGAGGCTCCGCCGGTCCTCCGGCGCGAGCGGCTCGGGCGCCTCGCCCGCCGTCGCCAAGGGGGGAATGATCCCCAGCTCCTTAACCGTCGCCCGGGGGAGGCGGGCCCTGGCCGCTTCCACCAGCTGGGGGTCCCGCCCGAGATAATCGCTCAGGATCGAGGTCAGGCTGCTGTAGGGAATGGCGCGCTCGGCGTCCAGGCAGCGGCCGAAGAGACACGTGAGGCCCCGTTCCGAGGCGCGTCGCATCAGCTCGAGGAGGAGCCGAGTCTTCCCCACCCCCCGGTGGGCCTCCACCAGCAGGAAGCGGTTCTTCCGTTGGGCGTCCGGGGAAAGCGGTCGTTCGAGCTCCGCGAGCGCGTCGTCCCGACCCACAAAGCGCGGGCACGGGAAGCGCTTCAGCACCTCCACCTCCAGAGGGAGCGCCCAGCCGCCCGCCCGGCTCACGCAGTTCTTCCCCGCGCGCTTGGAGCGGTAGAGGGCCTGGTCCGCGGCCTCGATGAGCTCTGACGGGGTTGGGGCGTCCTCCGGATAAGCAGCCACCCCCAGGCTGATTCTCACGGGGATGCCGTTCGGCACCTTCTCGGTGACGAACGGCTCGGTGTTCACCCGTTCGCGGATCCCCTCCGCCACTCTCACCCCCTCGCTCGCGTTGACCCCCTCGAGGAAGGCGAAGAACTCGTCCCCGGCAAACCGGATGGCGTAGGCGTTGGCGGGCAACAGGGCGCGGAGGAGCTCCCCGAGTCGCTTGAGCACGACGTCTCCGTCCAGATGGCCGTAGGTGTCGTTGATCTGCTTGAAGCCGTCGACGTCGAGCATGATGACGGTGAGCGGGGTGCGATTGAGGGCAAGCTGGTCGAGCCGCTCCCGCAGATACTGCCGCATGAACCGCCGGTTGTAGAGCCCGGTCAGCTCATCGACGAAGATCAGCCGTGAGGCTTCACGAATCCCTGAGATCACCATATTCCCGGTCCCGCCCTGTGCCTCCCGGAGCGCGCCCTTGTGTTCAAAATACCCCTAGCTGACGGCTCCCTGTACCTCCTTTGTGCAGCAACCGTGCCAAAATGCCTGACGATCCCGGAAGACCCTTCCAGGCTGTCCGCGCTGATCTCTTCCCACATCGGTCCTAGATTTACGCCTGTTCCAACCCCTGGCGACCCCAAAGGGTGCATTTTTGGCAAGCCAACCCCCCAGTTTGTCCCGGGCGGGCCGGCCTTAGGGCGTGGATGTCCGCTGGGATCGAATCTGGCGAACGGCGGTGAGCATCGCCTCCAGCTTGGCGCGGCTCTCCTCGACTGTTCGGGTCTTCAGCCCGCAGTCTGGATCCACCCAGATCCGGTCCGGCGGCAGGACGCGGATCCCGCGCATGATGCGCGCGCTGATCTCGGCCGGCGTCTCGATCTTGTGGCTGTGGACGTCCAGCACGCCGAGGGAAAGATCCTTGGTGAATGGGTTTTTTTCGAAGATCTTCAGGAGGTCGAGCGCGCTGTTCGAGATGGCGAGATCGAGATTATCGACTGGAAGCTCCAGCATGTCAGGGTAGATGGTCTCGAAGGCCCCATAGCACGCGTGCGTGATGAAGTAGGCGGGGAGCCCGTCAACGGTCAGGTGCATGGCCTCGATCGCAAAGGGCAGCTCCTCCTGCCGGACTGAAATGGCCGGCTCGTCGATCTGGATGATCTTGGCCCCGGCCTCGATCAGCGCCTCGACCTCCTTGCGGATCTCGCGGGCCAGGGCCAGGCAGGCCGACTTCCGGTCCGGGTAGTGGTCGTTGAAGGACCAGTCCATCACAGTGTAAGGGCCGGTGAGCATTCCTTTCACCGGCTTGGCGGTGAGGGCCTGGGTCCAGCGCCACCACGAGACGGTCATGGGGCCGGGCCATCTCACCTCCCCCACGATGACGGGCTTATGGTAGTAGCGATTGCCGTAGGATCGGACCAAGCCGCCCGTCTGGAAGCCGCCCATGATCTCGGCAAAATGGGCCACCATGTCGCCCCGGTACTGCTCGCCGTCCACGAGGACGTCGAGCCCGATCTCCTCCTGGGTCTGGACCCAAAACTCGGTGGCCTTCTTCTCCAGGGCCTCGAGCTCCCGCTTCGTGATTTGCTTCCGGGCGTACTTCGTCCGGGCTTGGGCGAGCTCCGGGGGCTTGGGGAAGCTCCCGACGGTGCTCGTGGGGAGGAGCGGCAGGTCGAGGCCGAGGCGCTTGAGCTTCTGCCGGCTCATGATCGTCCTCCGAGGTAAGCGTCCCTGAGCTGCCTCATGGTCTCGAGCTTCTGGCGGGCCCGCTCGCGCGGCAAGAACTCAAGGCCGCAAGAGGGCGTCAGGTAGGCGTGGCGGGCCTTGAGCGCCGGCAGGACCGCGTCCAAAACGGGAAACACCTGTTCCGCCGTTTCGAGCTTGGTGTTCCGGGCGTCGATCACGCCGAGGGCCAGCGCTTTTTCGGCGCCCGCGTCGGCGATCAACGCGGGAAGTTTGGGGCTGTAGGTGAAGTCGAGACCGAGCACGTCCACCGGGAGGGCGTGAAGATCGCGGTAGAGCGGGGTCACGTCGCCGAAGGAGGTGTGAAGCGCCAGCCTCGCCGTCCCCCGCGCCGCCGCCAGGAGCGCCAGCGCCTCCTGGAGCACGTTCAAGTCCTCCGGGTGGTGCAGGATGGCCGGCTCGTCCAGCTGGATGAGCGTCGCGCCCGCCCGGGCCAGGTCCCTGGCCTCCTCCGCAAGGATGCCCGCGTAGGCCACCGCCAGGGCATGGACGGAGCCGTAGCCTCCGCCGAGCACCGAGCCCCGCGCCAGCGTGTACGGGCCGGTCAGCACGGGCTTGACCGGGCGCGACGACACGGAGCGGGCAAATTCGTATTCGCGGAGCAGAATCGGCCGCTGGCGCCGGACTCGCCCCTTCACCACCGGCTGGCGGAAGTACAAGTTGGTGTCGAAGAGGCGGAGGAGGCCGTTGATCTCGACCCCCTCGAGGCCGCGCGCAAAGTGGGAGAAGGGGTCGTACCACCGGATCTGACCGTCGGTGACAAGCTCGATCCCCGCCTCGATCTGCTCGCGGATCACCTGAGCCGTCGTCTCGTCCTCGACTTTTTGGAACGCCTCCTCGCTCATCTCTCCGCGCTCTCGCTGGGCATACGCCTGGCGGTGGCGCTGGAGGTCCGCGGCATCCCCGATCCGGGGGTAGCTCCCCGCGGTGGTCAGAATCAGTTCCATGTCATGGCTCCAGAGGCTTGCGGCCGGCGTAGCCTTCGTCGAGGCCGTGCCAGAAATTGATCGTGGTTTCCCCCAAGCGCCAGCAGAGATTCACCTCTTGGTCGTTCAGAAGGGAGGGGAAGTCCACCAGGCCCATCCCCAGGTCTTTCGGAACTCCGCCCAGCTTGACGATGGCGGCAATCCCCTCGTGGACCTGGCGGGTGAGTTCCTCGAGGCGCCGGGTGCGCTCGCGCCAGGTCGCCTGGTCGAGGATCCCGCCGCCCGCCAGCATGATCCGGTGCTGCTCCTGATGAAGCGCGGCGTGGACCTCGCCGAGCCGGCCGTGGGTGTCCATCAACCGCCTCATGATCTCCGTCAGTTCCGGGATCAGCGCCTCGACTTCAGGAGGCGCGAAATACCTCTTCGACTCCTCCGCCACGGCGTGTCCCTCACAGCGACTCCACGAAGATGGCGTGGGCCTCCTTGGGCCCATGGACGCCGCGAGTCAGAGTCAGCTCGATGTCCGCCGTGCGGCTGGGCCCGGTGATGAAGTTGATCATCGCGCCGCTCATCGTCCGCGCGGGGTCCGCGTGAAGGGCTTCGAGCATCACGCCCACCTGCTCCAGCGTTTCGAGCAGCTGCTGTTTGCCGAAGATCGCGATGTGGGTGTCGGGCAGGAGCGAGGTCGAGCGGGGACGGCCGGCGCCGGAGATGAGAATCAGGGTCCCGGTCTCAGCCAGCGCGAAGTCCGCCCCTGTGACGCCGATCTGGGCGCGAGCCGCCGCCTCCCCGTGGCGGCGCCGCGCCTCGTCACGCCCGTCGGACGGCGCCACAGCGACGCTCAGCCCCTCGCCTTCCAGGCTCGCCCGGAGGTCGATCCCCAGTTCGCGTGGATCCCATGCGGTGAGCTCCCGCGCATCCTTCGCCCGCGCGACGGCCCGGATGACCCGGGGGACGTCCTCGATCCCGGTCACGCGGTGGAAGACCCCGCTGACCCGCTCGAACTCCTCCGCGAACCGCTGAAGCGCCCCGGGCCAGCGCTCGGCCATCTGCCGCCTGACCGCGTCGGCGGCCTCCGCCGGTCTCTCGGGCCGCGGCGCGGGGGAAGCCGGAAAGAGGCCGGGCGTTCGCTGCACCTCTTGGCGGATGCGCGTGAGAAAGTCGGCGCGCGTCGCCATCGCTACCCGAGGTCTTTCCAGCGCTCGGTGAAGGTGCGCCGCGCCACGACAGGAAGGTCCCGGGTCGCCGTCCACTTGGCGAAAAACAATGGCAGGGTCCGGAGTCGCTCGTTCCTGACAAACGGCCGCTGGGCGATTCGCCCCAAGGCGGCTGACAGCTTGAACAGGCGCGGGGAGGCCAGCACGCGACTCGAGGCGTTGAACACCATGC
>JACQCL010000051.1 GCA_016201645.1 Candidatus Rokuibacteriota bacterium | reverse complement strand
TGCTGAATCGCCTGGTCGGTGAAAAGCTCGCCATCGTCTCGCCGCGGCCGCAGACCACCCGCACACGGATCACAGGGATTAAGAACTTGCCGGGCGCGCAGATCGTCTTCGTGGACACGCCGGGGCTGTGCGACGCCAAGGGCCCTCTCAGCCAGCTCATGGTCAAGGCCGTCCATCGCTCTCTCGAGGAGGTGGATCTCAGCTGCCTGGTGGCCGAAGCCACGGACGACCCCGGCCGGATCGACGAGGGCCTTCCGAAGCCGCTCGCGGCATTCCGGGGCCCCGTCTTCTGCTGCCTCAACAAGGCGGACCTGGTGCGACCCAAAACCCGGCTCCTTCCGCTGATTGAGGCGTACCGCCGGCGGTACCCGTTTCGGGAAATCCTGCCGATCTCGGCGATGGACGGGACCAACTGTGACCGGCTCCTGGAGCTGACGGCGGCCGCGCTCCCCGAGCATCCGCCCTACTTCCCGCCCAACGTCCTCACCGACCAGCCTGAAACATTCTTCGTTGCTGAGGTGATCCGCGAGAAGATTTTCCGTTTCACGCGCGAGGAGATCCCCTACGCCTGCGCCGTGCGAGTGGAGGAGCTGACTGAGCGGCAGGCCCGGGAGCGGTTGTACATCCGGGCTTCGATTTTCGTCGAGCAGGATTCCCAGCGCGGGATCTTGATCGGCGGGGGCGGCGGCATGCTCAAGAAGATCGGGAGCGCCGCGCGCCGTGAGCTGGAGGCGTTCTTCGGCGTTTCGGTGTATCTTGAGCTCAAAGTGGAGGTGCGCCGCCACTGGCGGCGGGACGAGCGGGCCCTCCGCGAGCTCGGGTTCATGCTAACCTCCTAATGAGAGTGCGAGCCCAGTTTGTAAATTCGGCGATGCGTCCCTGTCGAGGCGGTTCGAGCGCAGGCTTTGCCCGCGCAACTTCAGGGGGGAGGAATCGGAAGGGGGGCGAAGCCCCCCTCCGAGGGTAGGCGTGCCGCTGAGGAAGACGCAGGCGGTCGTGATCGGCAGGATGGCGCTCGGGGAGAGCGACCGCCTCGTGACGTTCTATGCGCGTGACTGTGGGAAGGTCCGCGGCGTCGCGAAGGGGGCACGCCGTCCGCGCTCGCGCTTTGGAAGCGGCCTGGAGCTGTTCACCCAGGGGCAGCTTCTGTTCTTCGAGACCGAGCGGAGCGACCTCGCCCGGGTGGATTCCTTCGACATCCTCCATTCTTTCCAGTCGGTGAGGGAGAACCTGGAACGGTTGATGTACGGGTCCTGGGCCGTCGAATGCCTCGGCAGGCTCTCCGCCGATCGCGACCCCAACCCGGCCCTGTATGGTCTTCTGCTGAGAACGCTGAAGGCGCTCGAGACGCCGTGCCGGCCGCCTCGTGCGGCGTTCTGCTTTGCGCTCCGGGCGGTGGACCTTCTCGGCCATCGCCTCCGTCTGGATCGCTGCCTTAAATGCGGCACACCCTCTCCGTTCGGGTCGAAATCCGGGCGGCTGGACTTTACCGCGGGCGGACTCGTCTGCGAGCCCTGCGCGACTTACGGGAGTGACGGGGTGGACCTCTCGGGTCTGGCCGTCGGCGGACTCCGTCGGCTCCGCACGCTCTCCTGGGACGAGGCGCTGCGGGCGGTCCTGCCGCCGGCGCTGGAGGTGGAGATGGCTGGTGTGCTGGAAGCCCAGATGGCCCGTCTGATCGGCCAAGTCCCCCGCACGACCCGCTTTCGTACCCAAGCGCGCCGCGCCCTTGGGGTCAATGGAGGGTCGCCATGAACATGGAGACGCTCGTCTCGCTGGCGAAACGCCGCGGGTTCATCTTCCAGTCCAGCGAAATCTACGGCGGGACCGGGTCGTGCTGGGACTACGGTCCGCTCGGGGTCGAGCTGAAAAACAACATCAAGCGGGTCTGGTGGCGGGACAACGTCCACCTGCGCCCTGACATGGTCGGGCTCGACGCGTCGATCCTCATGCATGCCATGGTCTGGAAGGCCAGCGGCCACGTAGATCACTTCACCGATCCGATGGCGGATTGCCGGGCCTGCAAGCGGCGCTTCCGCGCCGACCAGCTGGACGCCGGGCCGTGGGTCCACTACTGCGCCGCCAAGGCCGGAAACAAGTTCGAGGTGCCGGCGGGCGAGCCCTGCAAGCACTGCGGGAGCCGCCGCACGCTCTGCCCGGCATGCGGCAAGGGGGAGCTCACGGAACCGCGGCAGTTCAACCTGATGTTCAAGACCTTCATGGGCCCGGTGGAGGAGGACGCGGCCATCACCTACCTCCGGCCCGAGACCGCGCAGGGGATCTTCGTGAATTTCGACAACGTGCTCCAGTCCATGCGGCTGAAGCTCCCGTTCGGCATCGCCCAGATCGGCAAGAGCTTCCGCAACGAGATTACCCCGGGCAACTTCATCTTCCGCACCCGCGAGTTCGAGCAGATGGAAATCGAGTATTTCGTGAATCCAAAGGACACGGTCAACGGCAGGCCCGCGGACGAGTACTGGCACGAGCGGTGGATCGAGGACCGGCTGGCGTGGTACCAGCGCTACGGCATCCACCCCGAGAATCTCCGCCTGCGGGAGCATGGAAAGGACGAACTGTCCCATTATTCCAAGCGCACCGCCGACGTCGAATATCGGTTCCCGATGGGCTGGAGCGAGCTGGAAGGCATCGCCAACCGCACCGACTACGACCTCACGCAGCACGCCCGGTTCAGCGGCAAGTCGCTCACGTACTTCGACGAAGAACGGAAGGAGCACGTCGTGCCGTACGTGATCGAGCCCTCCGCCGGCGCGGACCGGAGCCTGCTGGCGTTCCTGGTGGACGGCTACGCGGAAGAGGAGGTGCGGGGGGAGAAGCGCGTAGTCCTGCGGCTTCATCCCGAGCTGGCCCCGATCAAGATCGCCGTGCTCCCGCTGCTCAAGAAGCGCGACGAGATCGTGGCCACCGCGCAGGCGGTCCGCGCCGATTTGGCCCGGCGATGGGTGGCGGTCTATGACGACACGGCGGCGATCGGCCGGTTGTACCGGCGCCAGGACGAGGTCGGCACGCCGTACTGCGTGACCGTGGATGTGCAGACGGTCGGCGATCCGGAGAAGAGGGAGGCTGGGGACCAGCAGGTGACGGTCCGCGACCGGGACTCGATGGGCCAGATCCGGGTGCCCATCGGTGAACTGACGTCGGTGTTCGAGCGGCTCTTCTCCGGCGAGGGGTGGACGGCCGTGGCCGCCCGCTACCCCCCCAGAAGGGTTAGGGGTAACGTGCGAGCGTAAGCGAGCCCATAGCGGGCGAAGCCCATCCCTGGCGGGCACCCGCGTAGCGGGTCGCGGCACCCAGCCCTTGCAGCTGGGTCGTCGCGAGCGTAGCGAGCCTTCCTCAGCGGGCCTCCGTCCCTTGCGGGCGGGGTTCGCAGGTGGCGCGTGGCTCGGTGCCGCGCACGAAGGCCATGAGCACCGGGCGCACGCAGGCTCCCGACGGGTCGAGATCCACGGGGACGAGGATGACCCGCTCGGGCACTGGAAAGTCCTCCGGTAATGTCCCGGCGAGCAGCTTTCCCATGTAGTCCACCCAGATGGGGACCGCGACCCGGGCTCCGGTCTCGTCCCGGCCGAGGCTCCGTGGTCGATCGTATCCGACCCACACGCCGGTGACGATCTTCGGCGTGTACCCGATGAACCACGCGTTGGAGTAGTCGTTGGTGGTCCCGGTCTTGGCGGCGATGGGGCGGCCAAGCGCCTTGGCCGCCACGCCGGTCCCGCGCTCGACGACGCCGCGGAGCATGCGGGTCATGACGTAGGCGACCTCGGGCGAGAGCACCTCCTTTCCCTGCGGGATGTTCTCCTCGAGGAGTTTCCCCTGGTCATCCGTGATGTACCGGACGACGGTGGGGGGCACGAAGATCCCCTGGTTGGCGAGGATCCCGTAGGCGGAGGTGAGCTCCAGGAGGGTCAGGTCCGAGCTGCCGAGCGCGATGGTGAGGTCGTCGTTGAGGGGGCTCTGGATTCCCAGGCGGCGCGCGACCTCGATCGTGCGGTTGATCCCGATCCGCTCCTGCAGTTTGACCGTCACGACGTTGACCGAGTCCTCGACCGCCTGCTCGAGGGTGATGACGCCCCGGAATTTCCGGTCGTAATTGTCCGGCTTCCACGGGTTGCCGTTCTTGCCGACCGGGTACGTGACCGGCGAGTCCTCGATCGTCGTGGCCGGGGTCAGGCCGGCCTCCAGAGCCGCGACGTACACGAACGGCTTGAAGGCCGACCCGGGCTGACGCTTGGCCTGGACCGCGCGGTTAAACTCGCTCCGCGCGAAGTCGTACCCACCCACCATCGCCTTGATGGATCCCGTCTGCGGCTCGATCGTCAGGATCGCCCCCTCGGGATGTTCTGAAGCGATTCTTCCGGGCTGCTTCTTCGCGGCGGTGGAGGGTCCCCGTCGGGCCTCGAGCACCTTGAGCCCCTCGCGCAGCGCTTGCTCGGCCTGTAGCTGCATGGTGGGGTTCAACGTGGAGTAAACGTTGAGCCCCCCTTTGAAGACCAGGTCGGCGCCGTACTTTGCCTCGAGGAGTTGTTGGACGTATTCGGCGAAGTACTGCCCGGTCGTCCGTCGGCGCTCGGGCGGGATCAAGCCGAGGTCCGCGCTGTTGGCGTGGGCGGCCTGGGCTTTGGTCAGAAGGCCTGCCTCCACCATCCGGTTCAGCACGTGCGCGCGGCGCCGCCGGGCCTGCTCGGGGTGGTCGAAGGGGGAGTAGGTGGATGGGGCCCGCGGGAGTACCGCGAGAAGCGCGCCCTCCGGGAGGCTCAGGTCCGAGACCGACTTTCCGAAGTAGGTGCGCGCCGCGGCCTCCACGCCGAAAGCGCCGTGGCCGAAGTAGATCTGGTTCAGGTACATCTCGAGGATGCGGTCCTTCGAGTAGCGACGCTCGAGCTCCAGGGCGAGGAAAGCCTCTTTGAGCTTCCGATCCAGACTCTTATCGGGAGTGAGGAAGAGCACCTTCGCGAGCTGCTGCGTGATGGTGCTGCCGCCTTCGACGATCCGGCCTCTACGGAAGTTCTGGTACACGGCGCGGGCCACCCCCATGGGATCCACGCCCCAGTGGGAGTAGAAGCGGGCGTCCTCCACCGCGAGGACGGCGTCGCGGAGGGACTTGGGTATCTGGGGGAGCGGCGCGAAGATTCGGCGTTCGACCTGGAACTCGGTGAAGAGCTCGTCGTTGTCGTCGTAGACCTTCGACCCCTGGAGCGGCTGGAGGGTTTCGAGCGCCGTCACGGATGGGAGCGAGCGGGGAAGGATCATGACTGCCCAGAGGGCCGACACCGTCAGGGCGAGCGTCCCCAGGAGGAAGAAGATGCCGAAAACCATCGCGAGCCGGCGGAGCCAACTTCTCCGCTTTGGCTTGCGCGAGGCTGTGTCCTTTCGCTCGCGGGGCATACGCGCCCATTATACCGCCCGACGGCATCCAACACAGTCCCCCCCTTGCTTCGGGTGACTCCCTGTGATACAAACACGATGCTTCGGAGACCAACGTGAATGTCACCGACCAGCTTGCCGTCATTCGCCGAGGCACGGCGGAGATCGTCGTCGAATCGGAGCTTCGAAGCAAGCTCGATCGATCCCTGAAAACCGGCGTCCCCCTCAAAGTCAAGCTCGGTCTGGATCCCACGGCTCCTGATCTGCACATCGGCCACACCGTGGTGCTGCAGAAACTGAGGGATTTCCAGACCCTGGGCCACCAGGTGATCATCATCATTGGAGATTTCACCGGCATGATCGGCGATCCTTCCGGGCGGTCTGAGACGCGGAAGCCGCTCACTCGCGCCGAGATCGAGGCGAACGCCGAGACCTATCGGGCGCAGCTGGGGAAGATTCTCGACATGTCCCGGACGCGGGTGGAGTTCAATTCGACGTGGCTGGCGCCGCTGAAGTTGGAAGACCTCATACGTCTCACGGCCACCGTCACGGTGGCTCAGCTCCTTCAGCGAGACGACTTCGCGGGTCGCTATGCCGCAGGGCGCCCCATCAGCCTGCACGAGTTCCTTTACCCCCTCTGCCAGGCGTACGATTCGGTGGCCTTGGAGGCCGACGTGGAGCTCGGAGGGACCGATCAAACGTTCAACCTGCTCGTGGGGCGCGACCTTCAGCGAACCTTTGGGCAGGAGCCCCAGGTCGCCGTCACGACCCCGATCCTTGAAGGGCTCGACGGCACCCAGAAAATGTCCAAGACTCTGGGAAACTACGTTGGGATCACCGAGCCTCCCGGGCAGATCTATGGCAAGCTGATGTCCGTGCCGGATTCGCTTATGCTTCGTTACTTTACACTGGTGACGCGCCTGCCGGAGGCCGAGATCCGGGGCATCGCCGAAGGCCTCTCGGCCGGTCGGGTCCATCCCATGGACGCCAAGAAGCGCTTGGCGTACACGGTCACCGCCCAGTACCACGGTGAGACGGCCGCCCGGGAGGCGGAGGCCGGGTTTGTGCGGGTTTTCCAGGAGAGGCAAGAGCCTGTAAAGGTTGATGAAAAGGAGATTTTGACTGATCAGCAGCAGCTTCCCGTGTGGCTTGTCCTGGTCCGATCGGGGCTGCTGGCGTCTGGCTCCGAAGGCCGGCGGATGATTCGGCAGGGGGCGGTCGAGGTGGACCGTCAACGAGTCCAGGACCTAGATGCCACCCTGGCGACGGGCCAAACCTATACCATCCAGGTGGGGAAGCGCCGCTTTCTACGGGTCCACCTCCAGCCGGAGAGCGGGGGAAAAAGAAAGACTTGACAGGTTGTTAGCGCATCGGTAGTATTACTGCTTG
>JACQCL010000050.1 GCA_016201645.1 Candidatus Rokuibacteriota bacterium | reverse complement strand
GAATCCCGCACCGCGGAGGAGATCGCCCGGACGATGGACTCGGTGGGCGGCCAGATGGACGCCTTCACCGCCAAGGAGCACACCTGCTTCTTCGTCAACGTCCTGGATGAACACCTCCCGCTGGCGGCGGATCTCATCACCGATATCCTGCTGCATCCCCTCTTTGGGGCCGAGTCCATCGAGAAAGAGAAGTCGGTGGTCCTCCAGGAGATCAAGATGGTGGAGGACACGCCGGACGACCTCATTCACGACCTGTTCGCCGAGCGCGTCTGGCATGGCCATCCCCTGGGCCGGCCGATTCTGGGCCGCCGCGAGGTCGTTCAGGCCCTCAGCCGGGAGACGATCGTCCGGCACTTTCGGGAGGAGTACTGCCCGGCGAAGATTACCGTCGCCGTGGCGGGGCACGCGGCGCATGAGGAGGTGCTCGGACTTCTCGCCCCGCGCTTCGACGGTTTCCGGAGCCCCGCGGCGACACGCGATGACCGGCCCCCCGCTCCGCGCGTGACCGTGGACATGGTCGAGAAGACCCTGGAGCAGGTCCACGTGGTCCTCGGGTTCCCGGGGCTCACCCACACGGCGCCGGAGCGGTACGCGCTCTACGTCTTGAACGACATCATCGGCGGGAGCATGTCCTCGCGCTTGTTCCAGCAGGTCCGCGAGCGCCAGGGCTTGGTGTACTCCATCCATTCCGGGACCCAGTCCTACCGGGACACCGGGCTCCTCTACGTCTATGCTGCCACCGACGCCCCGAACTTCGCCAAAGTGCTGAAGCTGATCCTCAAGGAGGTCCGCGACCTCAAGAAAAACGGCATCGCCGCGGCGGAGCTCAGGCGGGCCAAGGAGCACCTGAAGGGTAACCTGATGCTTTCCCTTGAGTCCACGTCGAGCCGCATGAGCCGGCTGGCCAAGCAGGAGCTCTACTTTGGCTCCTTCTTCTCGCTCGATGAGATGCTGTCGGCCATTGAGGCGGTCCTGGAGGAGGAGGTACAGTTGCTGATCCACCGCCTCCTGGACGAGGAGCAGCTGTCGGCCCTCACGCTGGGACCGCTCGACCGTCGCCAGCTGCCGCGCGAGCTGCGACCCGAGCCACCTGGAAGTGGCTCGGGTGCCGCGACCCGCTTCGCGGGTGCCCGCAAAGGAGGCGCTCCGCGCACATGAGGCTCGCTCCGCTCGCACATAGCGTGAAGGGGGGATGAGAGCGTGATTGAGCGGTACACGCGCCCCGAGATGGGCGCGCTGTGGAGCCGGGCGGAGAAGTACGCGGCCTGGCTCAAGGTGGAGCTGGCCGTGTGCGAGGCGTACGCCCGGCGGGGCCACATCCCCCCCGATGCTCTCGCGCGGATCAACGCCAAGGCGCGCGTGGACGCGAGCCGCATTGACGCGATCGAGGCCCGCGTACGTCACGATGTCATCGCGTTTCTGACCCATCTCGAGGAGGTTCTCGGCGCCGATTCCCGCTACGTCCACGTGGGGCTCACCTCCTACGACGTCGTGGACACGGCCCTGGCCCTCTTGCTCCAGCAAGCCTCCGATCTCCTGATCCAGGGCCAGGAGCGGCTTCAGACGGTGCTGCGCGACCTCGCCCTGAAGCACAAGGACACGCTCGCCGTCGGGCGCACCCACGGGGTGCACGCCGAGCCGATTACCTTCGGGCTCAAGGCGGCCGTCTGGTACGCTGAGGCCGGCAGGAACCTCGAACGTCTTCGGCGGGCAAAGGAGACCGTGCGGGTGGGGAAGATCTCGGGCGCCGTCGGCACCTTCGCCCACGTGGACCCGGACGTGGAAGCCGAGGTCTGCCGGGCTCTGGGGCTGGAACCCGCACCGATCTCCACCCAGGTCGTGCAGCGCGACCGTCACGCGGAGTTCTCCGCGACGCTGGCCGTCGCCGCTGCGTCCCTCGAGACGATCGCCGTGGAGATCCGGACGCTTCAGCGGACCGAGATCCTCGAGGCCGAGGAGCCGTTCGTCGAGGGCCAGAAAGGGTCCAGCGCCATGCCTCATAAGCGGAATCCTGTCGCGGCGGAGCAGATCTGCGGATTGGCCCGGGTGGTCAGGGCCAACGCGCTGGCCGCGCTGGAGAATGTGGCGCTCTGGGGGGAGCGCGACATCAGCCACTCCTCGGTCGAGCGGGTGATCCTCCCCGATTCCACCATCCTCCTGGACTACATGCTTCACCAGATGGTTCGAGTCCTTGAAGGCCTGGAAGTTTACCCCGAGAGGATGAGGGAGAACTTCGAGCGGAGTCACGGACTGGTCTACTCGCAGCGCGTGCTCCTCAAACTGGCCGAGAAAGGCATGCCGCGCCAGCAGGCCTACGACCTCGTCCAGAAGAATGCGATGACCGCGTGGCGGGAGCAGAAGGGCTTCGAGGAGCTCCTGGCCAAGGATCCCGAGGTCATGGCGCGCCTCACGCCGGATGAGTTGAAGGCGTGCTTCGACCCCGCCTGGTACCTCCGCAACGTGGACGCCATCTACCGACGGCTGGGGCTCCTGTCCTCCTGAAGGTAGGAGCCGAGGTGCGCGCCCGCGTCTTCGTGAGGCTCAAGCGGGGAATCCTGGATCCCCAGGGGACCGCCGTGAAGCGGGCCCTGGAAGGGTTAGGATATCAGGAGGTCAGGGAGCTGCGCGTCGGCAAGGTCCTCGAACTGGAGCTGGAGGCCGCGGAGCCGGTCCAGGCGCGCGGCCGGCTCGAGGAGATGTGCCGCCGGCTGCTTGCCAACCCGGTGACCGAGGACTTTCAGGTGGAGATCGTGGACGAGGGGCGGCGCCCAAACTTGCCATAAGGGGCGTCGCGGTTTAAGATGAGGGTGAATCCACGAGAGGAGGAGGATCTCACAACATGCGATTCGGGGTCGTGATCTTCCCGGGCACCTGGAGCGACTGCGATTTCCACTTTGTGATCGGCGAGGTGCTGCACCAACCGGTCAAGTATGTTTGGCACCGGGACACCGACCTCTCCGAATACGATTGCGTGATCCTGCCGGGCGGGTTTTCCTACGGCGATTACCTGCGCGCCGGCGCGATTGCCGGCCGCTCGCCGGTCGTCGAGGCACTCGGTGACTTCCTGGCCGGCGGGGGATTCGTCCTCGGCTCCTGCAACGGCTTTCAGATCCTCTGCGAGGCGAAGCTGCTCCCCGGGGCACTCCTCAGGAACGAGTGTCTCCAGTACCGTTGCCAGTCCACGTTCCTCTTCGTGGAGAACGCCGAGACCCCGTTTACCCGCGGCCTCCGGCCGGGCCAGGTCCTCAAGATGCCCATTTCGCACGGGGAAGGGAAATACTACGGCGACGCCGAGACCCTGCGGATCCTTCGAGGGCGGAACCAGATCGTCTTCCGGTACTGCACCGAGGCCGGCGAGATCACGAAGGAGGCGAACCCCAACGGCTCGGTGGAAAACATCGCCGGCATCATGAACGAGGAGGGGACGGTACTGGGGTTGATGCCGCACCCGGAGCGCGCGGCGGAGAGTGCCCTGGGCGGAACGGATGGCCTCCTCCTCTTCCACTCGCTCATCGGCAGCCTGATCGAGGACGGCAGCTTCCTGAAGCGGTAGGCGGGGGGCCACGGGGATGGGGAGAGGTGACCGGGGCTGAGCCTAAGGTCACACTGGACCTCGCCAAGGCCCACGGCCTGACGGCTGAGGAGTACGACCGGATTATCCAGCTCCTCGGCCGGGAACCCACCTATACCGAGCTCGGGCTCTTTTCCGCCCTCTGGTCCGAGCACTGCGCTTACAAGCACTCCAAGGTCTTCCTCCGCCAGTTCCCGACCAAGGCCCCGCACGTCCTTCAGGGTCCCGGGGAGAACGCGGGCATCGTGGACCTGGGGGACGGTCTCGCGCTGGTCCTCAAGATGGAAAGCCACAACCACCCCTCGTTCATCGAGCCCTTTCAGGGCGCGGCCACGGGCGTGGGGGGGATTCTCCGCGACATCTTCACGATGGGCGCTCGCCCCGTCGCGACGCTGGATTCGCTCAGGTTCGGCGACCCCGAGGATCCGAAGACCCGCTACCTGATCGGGGGCGTCGTATCCGGGATTTCCTGGTACAACAACTGCTTCGGCGTCCCGAACGTCGGCGGCGAAGTCGCGTTCGCCCCAGAGTATCGGGGCAACCCCCTGGTGAACGTCATGTGCGTCGGGCTGGTCCGGAAAGACCGCATCTTCCGCGCTCGTGCTGAGGGCGTTGGGAATCCCGTTTTGTACGTCGGCGCCAAGACGGGAAGGGACGGGATCCATGGCGCGACGATGGCGTCGGCCGTCTTCGAGGAGGGGGCTGAAGAACGACGCCCGACAGTCCAGGTGGGTGATCCGTTCACAGAAAAGCTCCTCCTCGAGGCGTGCCTCGAGGCGATGGCCACGGGGGCGGTGGTGGGGATCCAGGACATGGGCGCTGCCGGGCTGGCCTGCTGCTCCGCCGAAATGCCTTCCCGCGCCGGCACCGGGATGGAAGTGGAACTCTCCCGCGTCCCCCTTCGGGAGACCGGGATGACGCCGTACGAGATCATGCTCTCCGAATCCCAGGAGCGGATGCTGCTCGTCGTCGTCCGTGGCCGAGAGGGGGAAGTCAGGAAGGTCTTCGCCAAGTGGGATCTCGAAGCTGTCGAGGTCGGCCGGGTGACGGATGACGGCGAGCTTCGGGTGAGGATGGACGGCCAGCTGGTGGCTCAAGTGCCCGTCAGGGCACTGACCGACGAGGCGCCGGTGTACGAAAAGCCCACGGCGAGACCTGCGTGGCTCGACGAGCTCCACGCGTTCGACCCACTCGACTTGCCGCCGCCGGCGGATTATGAGCAGGCGCTGCTGGCGATTCTGGCCGCCCCCACCGTTGCCTCGAAGCAGTGGGTGTACCGGCAGTACGACCATCAGGTGGGGATCAATACCCTCGTCCTGCCGGGCTCGGATGGCGGAGTGCTCAGGATCAAGGGAACCCGGAAGGCCATCGCGCTCACCACTGACGGCAACGCCCGTTCCGTGCTCCTCGATCCCTATCAGGGCGGGGCCCTGGCAGTTGCCGAGGCCGCGAGGAACCTCGCCTGTTCGGGGGCCCGGCCCCTGGCCGTCACCGACTGCCTGAACTTCGGCTCCCCCGAGCGCCCCGAGATCCTCTGGCAGTTCTCCGAGGCGGTCCGGGGGATTTCAGAGGCGTGCCGGCGCCTCGAAATCCCGGTGGTGAGCGGCAACGTCTCATTTTACAATGAGACTGAGGGGCAGGTGATCCTCCCAACCCCGATCATCGGGATGGCGGGGCTGCTCGAGGACGCCGGGTGGCGCACGACCCAATGGTTCAAAGGCCCCGGAGACCGGATCGCCCTGATCGGGCCTGAGGCGGTGAGCCTCGGCGGAAGCGAATATCTGGCCACCTGTGGGCGGCGGGTCGCCGGGAGACTCGCCCCGCTTGACCTCACGCTTGAGCGGGAGGTCCAGGCGGCGTGTCGTGCCGCCATCGAGGCCGGGCTCGTGGCCTCGGCCCACGATTGTGCCGAGGGCGGGGTGGCTACAGCGCTGGCGGAAGCGTGCATGAGCGGGCCGGGCGAGATCGGCGCTGACGTCGCGCTGCCGTCGGTGGGGAGGCTTGACCTGACCCTATTCGGTGAAGGACCGTCGCGCATCGTGGTGTCGATCCCCCCGATGGCGCAGCGCCATTTCGAGGGGCTGATGCAGGAGTGGCAGGTGCCCTGGCGGTTTATCGGAACCGTGGGCGGTGACCGTTTCACCCTTCGCGTGAGGGGCGAGGTGGTCGTCAACCTCCCCGTGGAGCGGATCGCCCACGCCTGGAGGACAGGATTTGAGCGCTATGTGGCTTGATGCTCGGAGGGGGGCTTCGCCCCCCTTCCGATTCCTCCCCCCGGGGATTGCGCGGGCAAAGCCCGCGCTCGAAGACGACCGTTTTCACGACGAGTGCG
>JACQCL010000049.1 GCA_016201645.1 Candidatus Rokuibacteriota bacterium | reverse complement strand
GCAAACCACCGCCGGCCGCGTCTTCGGCTGGATCTCCCTTGGGGGCGCGCTGGCAGTCATCGTTCTTTTCGCGGAGCCGATGTGGCTGGGGCCGGAGCAGCGCCCTTTTGTCCCCGGGTTCTCCTGGCAGGCTCTCCCCCTGATGGTGGCATGCGCACTCCTGGGAGGTGCACTCTTCTGGGGACTCACAGCGGGGCGGCCGGCGGTGCTGATGTACGGGGGCGTCGCCGCCATGGTGGCAGTCCTGAGCTACGGCGCCTGGCTCTACACGCCCCGCTTCAACGAGCGCTGGGACTTCAGGCATCTCACGGCGAGCATCGAGCGCCACGCCGCGGGCGGGGAGACGGCTATGTATGGGGTGCGATGGTTCTCGCTCGACTTCTACCTCGGCCGCCCGGTTCGTTGGCTCGGGACGGTCCAGGAGTTTGACGCGTTCCTCAGACGGGCGGACCGCCCGGTGGGCGTGGTGAACGCCCGCACCTGGCTCAGCATCCAGGGACAGAATTCCCCGGGGATCCGCGTGTTGGAGGAGAGCACCATCGGGGGCCAACAGATTCTCATCGTGAGACACGAGGGTCCCTAGCCGCGATGGATCTGATTGGCCTGGGATGCCCCCTGCTCAGGTCGTCCCTCCTGGAACGAGCCATGGAGGTACTCGCCTGGGTCGGGCACGGGGTGGTGGACGGGGCCATCGCCTCCGCGGTCCTTGCCTACGGGGCCGTCAGCGGCAACCGGCGGCTGAGGCAGGCGGGCTTGGCCGCCCTCCTCGCCGTGCTGGCCTCGGGACTCCTGGCAAACCTGGGGAAGCTCCTCTTCGAGATGCCGCGCCCCACGCCGAGCGAGAGCTTCGGCTTTCCTTCAGGTCACGCGAGCACGGCGTTTGCCGCGGCCGGAGCCCTCAGCCAGTCGTTTCCCGTCGCGGCCCCCTTTTTCTACCTCGTCGCCGTCCTCGTCGGCGTCGCGCGACTGTACGACCGCTCCCACTTCATCACCGACGTCATCGCGGGCGGCTTGCTGGGAAGCGCGACCGGCTTCCTCATCGCGAGGATCCTGCCGGGCGCGCGTGGGGCGGCGCTCCCAAGACGGAGAGTCCGGTGGGAGTGGGTGCTACCCATCGCCGTCGCCGTCACGGCGCTGGCGTTCTTCACGGCCTACGAACGAAGCATTGCGGCCCACCGACTCAGAGCCCCCGGCCTTCCCGCGAATCCTCAGCGCGATGTCGTCATCTTCTTCGGCACGCCCGAGGCCCGGCCGCTCCTCCGGGAGGGATGGTCGGAAGACGGCAGATGGGGGACCATGCCCATGGTGTGGGCCGAGGGGCTCTCCGCGACGCTTCGCGTCCCGCCGCTCCTGCCCGCCGATCACCGCGTTCGGCTCAGGGTGCGTCCCTACGCCCGGCGCCCGGGTCGCCCTCCGTGCCAGGTGGTCGAGGTGGCGCTCAACGGCGTCCCCGTCGCGCACCTCCTCCTGGAGAGAGGGTGGAACGACTACGAACTGAAGGTTCCGAAGCGCGTGATCCGACGAGGGGAAAACGAACTCGAATTCCGATTTGCCTACGCCGAAGCGGAATCGGCGGGGGGGGGCTGGCGGGAGTTCAGCGCCGCGTTTGCTTCCCTCGAGGCCTTCGTGGAAGACGCCAGGAGTCGGTAACGAGCCGCGCGGCCCGTCAGGTTCTCGCCCGCAGGAAGAGCGAGATGCCGAGGCCGGCAAACACGATGTTCGCGGCCCAGGCTGCGAGGAGGGGAGGCAGGAGGTCCGCCTTCGCGAACGAGAGGGCCAGCGAGTTCACCACCCAGTAACCCATGGAGAGCGCGATCGCCAAGGCCACCCCGATGATCCGGCCGCCCCGCGGCCACTGGAGCGCGAAGGGGATCGCGACGAGGGCCATGATCACGTGGACCAGCGGGAAGGAGAGCTTCGAGTAGAGCTGGACCACGTATTTCCCGATCTGGTGGCCGCTCTCCTGCAGCTTCTGCATGTAGGCCCGGAGCTCCCGGAAGCTCATCGTGTCGGCGGGCTTCTGAATCTGGATGAAGTCGTCGAGGGTTTCCGGCAGCTCCAGCGAGGTCAACACGAAGGGCACGGACTCGACGGTGCCGTCGGGAGCGAATTCCCGGAACGCCCCCCGCTCGAATTCCCACCCCCTTGAGCTCCAGTACGCTCGAGCCGCGTCCAGCCGGTTCAGCAGGCGGAAGTTCCGATCAATCTCCAGGACCATCACCCCATCCATCTGTCGGCCGCCGGGGTCGAGCAGGTCCACCCGGAAAAAGCGGGACTCCGAACTCCGGTACCAGATCTGGGTCCGGCGCTGGAGGTGACGCGGCAGCTCGCCGCGGATCTTGATCCTGTCCACCTCTTCTCCCTTCGTGTTCAGAAAGGGAAGCACGGTCTCCTGGAACACGACCGAGCCGACGCTCACCGCAAACGCCAGCAGCAGGATCGGCAGGCTGACGCGATAGAGGCTGACCCCCGCGGCCTTGAGGGCGGTCAGCTCGTGCTGGCGGCTCAAGGCGAGGAAGAGAAAGATGGTGGAGACCAGGACGATCACCGGAAGGCCCTGGTAGAGCCCGGCCGGCAGCCGATAGATGAAGTGCTCCAGGATGTACACGACGGGCGGCTTCGTGCGGAGATAGCGATCCAGCGTCTGGAGGAGATCCACGACGACGAACAGCGCGGCGCCGACCCCGACGCCGAGCCCCAGATACATGAGGAACTCCCGGACCAGGTAGCGGTCCATGAGGTGGCTTGACTGCTGGGGTCCCCGGATCCGTCGGGGCCTCCGCCTCGATACCGCGCGGCCGGGAGCAGCCGCTCGGGGCGCCACGAGGACGCGGAGGCGCCAGAGGAGATTCGCCCACCCCGCCGGCACGCGCACCGCGCTCGAGCGAAGCAGGACGAGCCCGACGAGCGTGAACAGGAGCGTCGGAGTCCAGATGGCGACCCACGGGGTCAGGCGGCGGCTCAGGGCGACGCTCTCGAGGGAGGTGAGCAGCAGGTAGTAGGTCACCACGATCACGAGGCTGCCCACGAGCGCGATGCCCCGGCCGCCCCGATGCGACCGGATCGCCAGAGGAAAGCCCACCAGGATGAAGACGATGGCCGCCACGGGAAGGGTTAGGCGCTTGTGAAACTCGACCAGGTACGGCGCCGTACTCTGCCCCTCCCGCGCGAGCTGCCATTCGGCGGCGACAAGCTCGACGATCCCGAGATCCTTCTCGGGTTTCTCCACCCGCGGAGCACCCGTGAACGGGCTCTCCACGGCCAGGTTCATGTCGTACATGCCGAACGCGGTGCGGCGGTAGCGAACCGTGTTGTCCGCGTCCGACTCCTGGATGGCGCCGTCGATGAGCCGGAGAGTGATGCGCTTGTTCTCCTCGTCGGTAAACAGCCGTCCCTGGCGAGCCGTGATGATCCGCACGAGCTTCGGATCCCGCTCGTCGGCGACGAGAAGGCCTCGGAGTCCCACCTGGGAGGGCGAGACCTCCTCCACGTAGATCACGAACTGGCCGAAGGTCGTGCTGAACACCCGTTCCTTGATGCCGGTGGCCGCCCGGGTCTGGAGAATCTTGAACAGCTGCCACTGGAAGGCCCTGTTCGACCACGGATTCACGAGCAGAGTCAGCGCGGCGGTCATGGCGGTCACCACGATGGCAGCGGCCAGGAACGGCAGGAAGAGACGCACCGGGCCCACGCCCGAGGCGTTGAAGGCCACGACCTCCAGATCCGACGCCAGGCGGCCGGCGGCCAGCAGGACCGCGACCAGGAGGGCCATGGGGAGCGTGTGGACGAGGAACGACGGCAGCATGTAGACCAGGAGCTGGAGCACGAGATAGAAGGGGACGCCCTTCGTGACGACCAGGTCCGTGAGGCTGTAGATCCGGTCGATGGTCAGAAAGAACGTGAACAGCCCCACCCCGATGAAGAAGGGGGACACGAGCTCGCGGAAGACGTAGCGATCCAGCACCCGGGTCACGGAACGCCTCTGTTCTGTTGTACCATAGCCGCGTGAATCGGCGAACCGTCTTGAGTCTGCTGATCGCCGGGCTCACCTGGACCGGGACGGCGACGGCCGGGGCAGGGAGCGACGCCGCGGAACGGTTGGACCGCTTCCGCCAGCTCGCGGCGTCTCGCCTCGGAGCCGCCGAGCTCTCCGGCCACGCTCCCGCCGACGACGCGCTCTCTGAGCTGTACGCCCTTCTTGACGACGAGATTGTCGAGAGTCTCGCGACCGGCAGCTTCTTCGCCTCCCAGGCGTTCCTGCAGGACCGTCTCGACGCCTTCAACGAGGCCTGGGGAGGGGCGGCGTTCAGGATTCTCAGCCTTCCCGGCAGCAATCTCCTCGTCGGCGCGTTCCAGTTGTCTCCCACCGGAGCGGGGAACAGCATCAGGATCTACGGACGGAACGGCAACGGCGCCCGGTTGGTCACCGCGATTCACCGGGAGAGCGTTCCCCTTCTTCAGGCAATGTCGACCACGCTGACGGGCGATCCTCAGTTCCTCGCGGCCTGGGTCGGACCCCAGTCGAGCGGGGGGAACACGGGCCTGAGGCTCGAGCTCTGGCGGCGGCGGGGAGAGGCGGTCCGTCTGGTCTGGTCCACCGATTCCCTGGTCGACGGGGGACTTCAGGTCAGCCGGTTCTCGATCGGTGCCGAGGAAGTCTCCTTCCGCTACGAGGTGCGTTACCCGGGATGGAAGCCCGGCTGCGCGGGCCAGACCGAGCAGGAAGACCTCTACCGCTACGTCGCCGCCCGGGAAACCTTCGTCCTGGTCCGGCGGCAGGTGCACAACAGCTGGCACCGGGAGTTCCACGCCGGCGTCACCAGATTCCTCGCGGCGCTCAACGGGAAGGACGCCCGGACTCTGGCCGGGCTCGTCTCCCGCGACACCCTGCGCGGCAAACTCCCGGCCCGCCTCGAAGCGGATCCCGCCTGCGACGAGGCCGACGGGCCCTCGCCTACCTCCGTGTCCGTGGCGGCTTTCGAGCCGGCGGGCACCCGCGGCGAAGGGGCGGGTGGGTACCCCTGGACGCTGGTCTTCCGACGCACCCGCGAGGGCTGGCGCCTCGCGGCGGCCGTCCCGGTGGAGCCGGTTTCTGCTAGAATAATCCAATGAGCCGGATGGCCGATCGGTACGACCCGACGCAAGCCGAAGAGCGCTGGTACCGTGTGTGGCTCGCGGCAGGCTTTTTCCGCGCCGATCCCGCCTCACCGAAGAAGCCCTACTGCATCGTGATTCCGCCGCCCAACATCACGGGCTCGCTCCACATGGGGCACGCCCTCGACAACACGATCCAGGACATCCTGATCCGCTGGAAGCGGATGGACGGTGAGAACGCGCTCTGGGTTCCCGGCACCGATCACGCGGGGATCGCGACCCAGTACGTCGTGGAACGGCAGCTGGCCGCCGAGGGCAAGAGCAAGGAGGATCTGGGGCGCGAGGCGTTCGTCGCGCGGACCTGGAAGTGGAAGGAGGAGTCGGGCGGCACGATCATCCGCCAGCTCCAGCGCCTGGGGGCCTCCTGCGACTGGGACCGCCTCCGCTTCACGATGGACCCCGGGCTCTCCAGAGCGGTCAGGGAGGTGTTCGTCAGGCTCTGGGAGGAGGGGCTGCTCTACCGGGGCGACTATATCGTCAACTGGTGCACGCGCTGTCAGACGGTGCTCTCGGACCTGGAGGTCGAGCACGAGGAGCGCGACGCCCAGCTCTTCTACATCAGGTACGGCCCGCTCACGCTGGCCACGGTACGCCCCGAGACCAAGCTCGGCGACACCGCGCTCGCGGTCCACCCCCGGGACCGCCGCTACGCGAAGTACCTCGGCAAGACCCTGGAGATCCCCTCCGTGGAAGGGACGATCCGGATGAAGGTGGTCGCCGACCAGGCGGTGGACCCCAAGTTCGGGACCGGCGTCGTCAAAGTGACCCCGGCCCACGACCCCGCCGACTTCGAGATCGGCAGGCGCCACGGGCTCGAAGTCCGGCAGGTCATCGGCTTCGACGGGAAGATGAACGCGCGGGCCGGCCAGTACGCCGGCCTGGACCGCTTCGAGTGCCGCGGGCGGATCGTCGAGGACCTGGAGCGCCTGGGCCTCATCGAGAAGATCGAGCCCTACCAGCACAGCGTGGGGATCTGCTACCGGTGCAAGACGGTGGTGGAACCGCTGGTCTCCACGCAGTGGTTCGTGAGGACAAAGCCCCTCGCCGCTCCCGCCATCAAGGCGGTCCGCTCGGGAAAGATCAAGATCATCCCCCGGGGGTGGACCAAAACCTACTACCACTGGATGGAGAACATCCGCGACTGGCCGATCTCCCGGCAGCTCTGGTGGGGTCACCGCATCCCGGCCTGGTATTGCGACCGGGACGGCACGGTCCACGTCTCCCGGACCGACCTCGTCCGGTGCCCCGAGTGCGGCGGCCCGCTGCGCCAGGACGACGATGTGCTGGATACCTGGTTCTCCTCGGCGCTCTGGCCCTTCTCCACGCTCGGGTGGCCTAAGAGCACGCCGGAGCTCGAGCGGTTCTACCCGACCTCCTGCCTCGTCACCGGCTTCGATATCCTCTTCTTCTGGGTCGCGCGGATGGTGATGCTCGGGCTCAAGTTCATGGGGGATGTTCCGTTTCACGACGTCTATCTCCACGCGCTCATCCGGGACCTCGAGGGGCAGAAGATGTCCAAGGTCAAGGGGAACATCATTGATCCCCTGGACCTCATGGACGCATACGGCACCGACGCCCTCCGCTTCACGCTCGCGGCGCTCGCCGGGCAGGGGCGGGACATCCGCTTCGGCGAAGACCGGGTGGAGGCGTACCGGAATTTCGCCAACAAGATCTGGAACGCGGCCCGGTTCGTCCTGTCGAACCTGGAGGATTACAACCCCGCCGTCGCCCGCGCCGGCGAGCCCGCGCTCGCCGACCGGTGGATCCTGAGCCGGCTCGCGACCGCGACGAGCAAGGTCCGGAAGGCGCTCGCCGCCTATCGCTTCAACGATGCGGCAGGAGCCCTCTACCAGTTCGTCTGGCACGAGTTCTGCGACTGGTACGTGGAGGCCGCCAAGCTGACCCTCTACCGGAGCGACAGTCCTCTCGCCCGGACGCGCACGCAGAAAACTCTGGTGGAGGTCCTGGAGGCGACTCTCCGCCTCCTCCACCCCTTCATGCCGTTCATCAGCGAGGAGATCTGGCAGCGGCTTCGCCACCAGGGCCCGACCATCATGCTCGCCCCGTTTCCCAAGGCGCGGAGCAAGGACCTTGATCGCTCCGCCGAGCGAGACATGGCGGTCGTGATCGCGCTCGTGACCGCCATCAGGAATATCCGGGGGGAGATGCGGATCCCGCCGGCCACGACGCTTCGGGCGGTGCTGAAGCCCGCGACCCCGAGAGCGACTCGGCTCTTAAAGGCCCAAGCCGCACTGATCCAGGCCCTGGCCCGATGCGACGTGACCGTGGACCCCCGCGCCGCGCGCCCCGCCGCCTCGGCCATGACGATCGCTGAGGGGGTCGAATGCTTCGTCCCGCTGGAAGGCCTCGTGGACCTCGAAGCCGAGCGCCAGCGGCTCGCCAAGGAGATCAAGAAGGTCGAGGAGCAGATCGCGTTCCTCCAGGGCAAGCTCAGGAATCGGGAGTTCAAGGCGAAGGCTCCGCGCGACGTCGTGGAGCGGGAGAAGGGGCGCTTGACCGAACAGCGGACCATCCGCGAGAAACTTCGAGTGAGCCTCGGGCGTCTGGGGTCCGCTCGATGACGCAGGCGGCCCCAGTGCGGGGCGAGTGGGCCAGCCGGGCGGCGGTGCGCATCGACGAAGTCGATTCGACCCAGAACGTGGCCCGTGCCCTGGCAGACGCCGGCGCGCCGGAAGGAACCGTCGTCTGGGCGGAGCATCAGACCGGCGGCCGGGGTCGCCTTGGACGGCCCTGGACGGATGAGCCGGGAGCCGCTCTTCTGATCTCGATCATTCTCCGTCCCGCTGCCGCCTTTCCCCGGCTCCCGCAGATCTCGCTCCTGGCGGGGGCCGCGGTGGCCGAAGCGGTCCGGGAGGAATCAGGGTTGCCCGTGGCGCTGGACTGGCCGAACGACCTGCTCCTCCACGGCCGGAAGGTCGCCGGCATCCTGGCCGAGTCATTCACGTCGCGGGACGGCAGCGCTACCGTCATTCTCGGCATCGGCTTCAACGTCAACCAGACCCGTTTCCCCGACGACCTTGCGGCCCGGGCAACTTCACTGGCCCTGGAGACCGGGCGCCAGTTCGACCGGGAGAAGCTGCTCAAGACGTTGCTCCTCCGCCTGGAAGGCTGGTATCACCGCTGGG
Organism: Candidatus Rokuibacteriota bacterium; assembly: GCA_016201645.1. Lineage (GTDB taxonomy): Bacteria > Methylomirabilota > Methylomirabilia > Rokubacteriales > CSP1-6 > JACQCL01. The sequence goes on along the minus strand of JACQCL010000049.1, from coordinate 1,961 downwards.
GAGCTGAAGGCTTCGCGCCGGTGCGGGAGGCGTGGCGCCAGGGGTCCCGGACTCTCGGCCGGCGCGTGACCGTCGAAGAAGGGATCAGGGGGATCGCCGTGGACCTCGCCGAGGATGGGGCGCTCATCGTCCAGACGGATTCTGGCGGGACCGTCCGGGTGCTGGCCGGGCTCGCTCAGGGAGGAGACACATGAGGCACGGGGGGTTTCGAGCGCCGGCTTTGCCGGCGCAATCCTCAGGGGGGAGGTTCGGAAGGGGGGCGGAGCCCCCCTCCGAGGTATAACGATGCTCCTGGTCATTGACGTGGGGAACACCAATACAGGGCTCGGGGTCTTCGATGGCCGCCGCCTCACCGTTTCCTGGCGCCTGGCGAGCCGGCGCGAGCAGACCGCCGACGAGTACGGCATCTTCATCCAGAGCCTTATGGCGAGCCAGGGAATCGAGCGGGGGCGGATCAAGGCCATCGCCATCTCCAATGTCGTGCCGCCGGCCCAGCAGACGCTCGAGGGGATGTGCGAGAAGTATTTCGGGATCCGGCCGTTCAGCGTCGAGCCAGCCGTCAACGTCAAGATGGTCCTGCGGGTCGAGAACCCCCAGGAAGTGGGGCCCGACCGCATCGTCAACGCGGTGGCCGCCGTGGAGCTCTACGGCCCCCCCCTCATCGTCATCGATTTCGGCACCGCCACGACGTTCGACTGCGTGAACGCCCGCGGAGAGTTCATCGGGGGGGCGATCGCCCCTGGCATCGCCGCCTCGGCGGAAGCGCTCATCTCAAAGGCGGCGCGCCTCTACCGCGTGGAGTTCGTGCGCCCGAAGGAAGCCATCGGGCGCAACACGGTGACGAACATCCAGTCCGGCCTCGTCTACGGCTACGCCAGCCTCGTGGACGGTCTGGTCGGACGCCTTCGCGCCGAAATGGACGGCGATCCCAAGGTCATCGCCACCGGCGGGCTGGCCCCCCTGATCCAGGAGGCCGCCCGGACCATTCAGCAGGTCAATCCAGACCTCACCCTGGAGGGGCTCCGGCTGGTCTGGGAGCAGGCCCACCCCAGCGGTCCTTGACAGGGGAGGGGGGAGGTCGGTACACTACCCCGAAATATAGTAGGACGCTTGGCCGGGGTTCCCATATACGGGGCCCAGGGCCGGGATGGAGGATCCGCGAACATGGGCATGTGGATCGGTCGGGGGCGCAAGGCCAGGATCGCATACGGCTTCGACGACATCGCTCTCGTGCCGGGGGCGGTGACCGTGAACCCCAACGAGGTGGACGTGTCGTGGGAGCTCTGCGGCCGGCGGTTCGAGATCCCGATCATCGCCGCGGCCATGGATGGCGTCGTGGGTCCGCGGCTGGCCGTGGAGATGGGGCGGCTCGGCGGCCTGGCGGTCCTGAACCTGGAGGGCATCCAGACCCGCTACGAGGATCCCGACGAGGTGCTGGAGCGCATCGTGTCGGCCAGCCTCGACGAGGCCACCCGGATCATCCAGTCCATCTACGGGGAACCCATCAAGGAGGAGCTGATCCACAAGCGGATCAGCGAGATCAAGAAGGGCGGAGGCCCCGCCGTGGTCTCCTCCATCCCCCAGCGTGCCCAGCGCTTCGCGAAGATCGCCGAGGAGGCCGGGGCTGACATCTTCGTCGTGCAGTCCACGGTGACCACCGCCCGGCACATCGCCACCGAGTATACCCCGCTCGATTTCACGAAGCTCAAGAAGAACCTCTCGATCCCGCTCATCGTGGGAAACTGTGTGACCTACGAGGCCTGCCTGGAACTCATGCAGTGCGGGGTGGATGCCCTCCTGATCGGCGTCGGCCCCGGCGCCGCCTGCACGAGCCGCGAGGTCCTCGGGCTGGGCGTACCCCAGGTCACCGCGACCACGGACTCGGCGGCCGCCCGCGATTTCTACTACAAGCAGACCGGCCGCTACGTGTCCATCGTCACCGACGGCGGGATGACCACGGG
>JACQCL010000053.1 GCA_016201645.1 Candidatus Rokuibacteriota bacterium | reverse complement strand
GCATACGGCCTCGTCGCGCGAGACAGCCGAAAGCGAGGAATCCGCCGGGACTCGCTCGAATATCTCGCCGGGCGCCTCGATTCCCCCCAACTGTACGCGCTCGTTGCGCCAGCGATCGCCTGGGCGAGACCCAAGAAGTTCGTCCTGGAGGGGTTCGAGCCGACGTACGACTTCGAGGTGCCCGGGGCTCAGAGCTTCATTGCCAACGGCATCGTCGTCCATAATTCGCACGGCACGGCGTACGCGGTGGTCGCCTACCAGACCGCGTACTTCAAGGCGAACCACCCGGTCGAATTCATGGCGGCGCTCCTCACCTCAGAAATGGGGGACACGGACAAGATCGTCAAATACATCGAAGAGTGTCGCCAAATGGGGATCCGGGTCCTCCCGCCCGACGTGAACCTCTCCGGCATTCAGTTCAGCGTGGTGGGGGCCACCATCCGGTTCGGCCTCGCCGCGATCAAGAACGTCGGCGAGGCCGCCATCCAGTCCATCCTGGCGACCCGCGAGGCCAAAGGACGGTTCGTCTCGCTGGCGGACTTCTGCGCCCGCGTGGACCTCAGGCTGGTCAACCGGCGGGTGATCGAGAGCTTGATCAAGGCCGGCGCCTTCGATTCGCTCGGGGTCTCCCGCTCCCAGCTCCTCGCCACGCTTGATCAAGCCATGGAGACCGGTCAGCGACGTCAGCGCGACCGCCAGGAGGGCCAGGGGTCGTTTTTTGATATGATGGGCGCCGACCAGGGGGCGCCGGCTGGACCGGGCCCACGCCCTGCCGCGCCCGAAGAGGAGGCGATCCCCGAGTGGGAGCCGGATCAGCGGCTGGCCTACGAGAAGGAAGTGCTCGGCTTCTACCTGTCGGGTCACCCGCTGGCCCGCTTCCGACAGGTGGCCGAGCGCCTGGGAGCCACGCCCATCGCCGACTTGGCCCAGAAGGCCGCCGGCGCGCGCCTGATCCTTTTCGGTCAGGTCGCGGCCCTCAAGGAGATTCCCACCAAGAGCGGTGACCGGATGGCCTTCGCCACCCTGGAGGATATGGGCGGGAGCGTCGAGCTCACCATCTTCCCGGCCCCGTTCAAGGTCGCGGCGGCGCTCCTCCGATCCCGCGAGCCGATCCTCGTCAGGGGCCGGGTGGACGAAACCGACAAGGGCCGCGTGGTGCTCGCGGAAGACATCCGCCCCGTGGAGGACGTGCCAACGGAAACGATGATCGGCGATCCATTCTCCGAGGCGACCGGGCCCGACGCCCAGACCTGCCGGATCCGCGTGCCTGCCAACGGCGAGGCGCAAGATCTCCTCGAGTCGGTCCGGCGGCTCGCGGTCGAGCATCCGGGTCGGGTCCCGCTCTTCGTCCACCTGCTGCTCCCCGACCATGAGGTCGTGATCCGCGCCAAGGGGCTTGGCGTCGAGCCGGCGGCCGGGCTCGTGGCAAAAGTGGAAGCGCTCCTGGGGCAGGGGAGCATCCTCATCGAGTATCCTTCCACGCCGCTGACCTCGAGGCAGGGCTAGAAGTATGGAGCGCCGACGCATCCTCGTCGTGGATGATGACGCGATCGTTCTCGACGCCGTGGCCATGATGCTCTCGGCCGACAACCACGAGGTTCATACCGCCAGCAACCGCGCGCAGGTGCTGAGCCTGCTCGAGCAAGGCTCCTACGACGTCATCGTGAGCGACCTTCGAATACCCGAGTTGGACGGCCCCACGTTCTACCGCGAGCTGAAACAGCGCCGACCGGATGCTCTCCAGCGGCTGCTCTTTATGACGGGATCGACTCCGGCGTTCTCTGACTTTCTCGAGGAAACTCAAGTGCCGGTGCTCACGAAGCCTTTCGGCGCGGAGGATCTTCGACAAGCCATCCGGCGAGTTCTGGCGCAACACGCGAGCGCCAGGCATGTGGGTTAACGATGCCGGAAGAGCTTGAGTTCGAGAAACCGCTGCTCGAGTTGGAGAACCGGATCGCCGAGCTCCGCGCCTCGTCGGATCCGCTAGCGGCCCGGGACGAGATCGCCTCGCTGGAGGATCGCCTCCACCGCCTCCAGCAGCGGACCTACGCCAACCTGACCCCGTGGCAACGCACCCAGCTCGCGCGCCACCCGAAGCGTCCCCACACGCTGGACTTCTACCGGCTCCTCCTCGAGGATTTCGTGGAGCTCCACGGCGACCGCCTCTACGGCGACGACAAGGCCATCGTGGGCGGCCTCGCGCGGTTCGAAGGCCAGTCGGTCGTGGTGATCGGGCAGCAGAAGGGGCGGGACACGCGCGAGAATCTGGCGCGAAACTTCGGCATGCCTCATCCGGAGGGGTACCGCAAGGCGCTCCGGCTGATGAAGCTCGCGGAGAAATTCGCCAAGCCGATCATCACGCTCATCGACACGCCGGGCGCCTACCCCGGCCTGGGGGCCGAGGAGCGCGGGCAGGCCGAGGCCATCGCTCGTAACCTCCGCGAGATGTCGGCGCTCCGCACGCCGGTGATCGCGGTGGTGACAGGCGAGGGGGGGAGCGGCGGCGCCCTGGCCATCGGGGTCGCCAATCGGGTGCTGATGCTCGAGTACGCGATCTACTCGGTGATCTCCCCGGAGGGGTGCGCCGCGATCCTGTGGGGAGACGCCGGGAAGGCCCCGTAAGCGGCGGAACTCCTCCGCATCACCGCGCCCGATCTCCAGCGCCTCGGCGTCATCGACGGCATCGTGCGCGAGCCCGTGGGCGGGGCGCACCGGAACTGGGAGGAGACCGCGGCCGCCGTGCGGCAGGCGCTCCGGGACCATCTCTGGGAGCTCAAGTCCAAGAGCGCCGAGGAACTGGTCCTCGAGCGCTACGAGAAGTTCCGCAAGATCGGCGCCTTCGAGGAAACCGCCTGAGTCAGTCCCGGCGGCTCTCGCCGGTTGCGAATTTGTCCTGCCCTTGCCATCTTGACCCGCTCTCCCCCCCCAACGTGTTCCAGCAGTTCTGCTAACCACTTGCGAGACAAGGATTTCCGAAGGGTATCCCCGTGGCATCCCCCTTGCTCCTGGACCAGACGGCCGTATTGGGTCTGAGGCGGCGTTTCATCCGAGAAGGGAGGGTCCCCCATGGGGCGAGATCGGCGACGATACCCGCGGGTCGGTGTGGCGTTGGATACCTCCGTCGAAGCTCGGGGCATTCAGTGGCAGGCAAAGACCGTCGACCTGAGTCCGTACGGGGTCAAAGTCGGCGTGCCGGCAACCTGGCTGAACCTTGCTCCCGGCACGAGGGCCGATCTGCGGCTTGCCCTGCCCGATGGCGAGTCCCCCATCGCCCTCACGGCACATGTGGTTCGAACCGATCCTGATGGCGTGGCCTTAAACTTCGTCGATCTCGAGGCCCAGCGTTTCGCGCGCCTGAAGGGCCTCGTGGATTCACTCCTGCAAAACTGTTCCGGTGGACCCCCCCGCGTCGACCCGAGCGCCAAACCCATGAAGGACCGGCGGCGAGCCCTTCGCACGGACGCGGATCTGGATATTAATTTTGAGACCGAGTCGCCTCGCTACTGGCAGGGCAAAACGGTCGATCTCAGCCCCTTTGGGATCAAGGTGGCGTGGCCGGCCACGGCGATTCAGCCCTTATGGGGAAGCGGCGTCCAGCTGCGGCTGGCTGCGACCGACGGGCAGCCGCCGGTTTCGGTCAAGGGAATTGTCTGGCGACGGGAGCCCAACAGTGTGACCCTGCTCCTTGTCGAGGTCGGTCGCGAACAGCTCGGACGCTTCAAAGCTCTCCTGGATTCTCTTCAGATACGGGCGGAGGTGGCTGGACCGTAACCTCATCCCTCTCGGAACACACGCCATCGGGCCGGCCGCGAGCCGGGCCCAAACCCACCATCGCCGTTCATACCCAAGTACCGTGGTCGGTGGCAGCTTGTCCACCGCCGATGACAGGGTGGCCCTTGCCACGTTCCGGCCGTCGCCGGCGCCGCCCACCAACATCCCGGAAATAAAGGACTCGGAAGGGGTCCCCGTCCGTGGCACGCCCTTTGCCCCCTCAAGGGTCGGAGGGAAGTCATATGCAGCAACAGCTCATTCGGCTGGAAGAGCGGCGCCGCTATCCGCGAGTTGAAGTTGCCTGGGACGTCGCTGTTGGGTGGGGCCCGCGATTCGAATGGCGAGGGGAGATCGTCTCCCTCGGCCCGTTCGGACTGAAGGTCAGGTTAGGGGAGAAAGACCCCGGCCCCTCCGTCGGGACGGAAGTCCGGCTTCAGTTTAGAGCCCCCAACGGAAAACATCCGCTGTCCATCAAGGGGATCGTCTGGCGCGTAGATCCCGACGGCCTGGCCATCGCGCTTGTCAAGCTCAGCATCGACGAATTCTACCGCCTCAAGAGCCTCGTGGATACGCTGCTGGCGGAGCCGGCTTAGCCGCGACTCGATTTTGGCTCGACCAGGGCGAGGGCCGTGTCCTCGTCGGTGATCAGCACGTTCAGGAAGCGGCCGCTGAGGGCGCCCTGGATCGCGGCGGTCTTCTGCCGGCCGCCGGCGACGGCGATCACGTAGTTCGAGTCGGCGCGCGAGAGGGCCTGAAGCCGGTCGGCGGTGACCGACAAGAGTCGTCGGACGAGAGGGCGGAGCTCCCGCCGATCCACCAGCTTCCCAGCCGCATCGAACGGCTGGTAGTTGATCTCCCCTACGACGCCAAGCTTCCGGAGCGTGCGGACGCTGACTCCGTAGGCCTCGGCGAGCTGGCAGAACCCCGGAGTCTCCCCCCCGATCATCCCGATTCCCACCAGCGCGACGTCAACCGTCTGGGCCGCTTCATAGATCCGCCGGACCTCAGGATCGCGGAGCAGCCGCCGCCGCTCCCTCTCAATCTGACGGAGCGACGTCAAATGCTGCACCGGCAGCGCATACGCGGCCACGTGGGGGCGGTACTTGGCGGCCATCATTCCCACCAGCGTGTTGGGCGAGAGGTCCACCAGCCGGAGCGTACTCTCCCCCGAAAGGGGGTAGAGGGTGAGATCCCGGAAGCGCCGCTCCCGAAGCTGACGGATCATGTGGTAGAGGGTGAAGCCGCACGAGAGGCCCACGCGGATCCCGTTGGTGGCCACCTTCTCGAAGTAGGCCGCCGCCGCCGCTCCAAGCTCCGCCTTGATCTCCCCCCGGCCGCCCGCCGGGACCACCACCGCATCCCGTAACCTAAAGCGTTCTACGAGCGCGGCAGCCAGACGAGGGTTCTGAGGCAGGTCCAGCTCCACCCGGATCAGGCCTTCCTCGAAGGCGCGCTTCAGGAGCCGGGAGACCTTGGACGAGGAGACCCCCAGGGCCTCGGCAATCTCCTTCTGGTGCTTCTGCTGGCGGTAGTAGAGCTCCAGGCACTGGACCATCTGCCTGAGCTCCTGGGGGCTGCCGAGGTCGCGAGTAGCCATGGGTGCAAGAAATTTCACAGTCTAAAAATTCTTGCTTGACACCCCGGATTGTATCGCATTAGGCTGGAGGCGTCGCACGATTTTTTACCTCCACCCACCGCCGAGAGAGGAGGCGCGCATGCCGACCCAGAAGCGGTACGGCCCGGGGAACGGGAAGGGCAAGCTCAGCCTGAGCAACTACCACCAGTCCAAGGAGAACCCCGCCGACCTCCCCCAGACCACGGCAGAAAAGGTCCATGTGACGAACACCCCCAATATCTTCTCCCACCGGTCTTACGTCTTCACCAAAAAGCCGGAGCTCATCCAGCGCTACGTCAAGGCGACCAAGGCCGACGTCGGTGGGGTCGGGGGGCACGTGGTGGCGGCGGAGGAGGTCAAGGCCGCGGTGGCGAAGTTCGTCCTGGACAATAACAGCTTCCAGGGGGAGCCGATTTTCACCTCGCTCATGGTTACCCACACCGGGGACGACGTGGCGGTCACGGGCATTATGTCCGAGCGCATTCCCATGTCGGTGGTGGACGAGCTGATGTGGGACGCCCTCCAGCTCGGAGCCGACAAGGCAACCGAGCTGGGCCTCTACGGCCCGGGCCAGGACCTTGTGGCCGACGCCTTCACGGGGAACCTCCGTGGAGCGGGACCGGCGACGATCGCGCTTCCGCTGCCGCTCAGACAGGACAACCCCTCCCAGACCGCGCTCCTCTCCTTCGCGGACAAGACCGAGCCCATGGCCTTCAACTACTACGCCACGGGCGCCTACCTCCTGCCGCGCTTCAACACCGGCCTGGTGATCGCCCACTCGAAGATGAAGCGCGGGTATCTGATGGACATCGTGGACCTGGACACCAAGGCCCAGGCCATCGAGGCGGGCGCCCACCCGCGCGACCAGAAGGCGCTCGACGGCAAGATGGAGGAGCTGGCCAAAGGGCTCCAGGAGAAGGTCATCACGCTCCGCGCCCCCGAGGATCTCTTTGACATCGAGGGGCTCTGCCGGTCCTCCCGGTTTGTCGTCGCCCGCATCTGGAGCCGGAACGAGCGCGGGGAGAGGGACCAGCTCGGCTACATCTGCTCGGCGGAGCGCCTGCACAACATCAAGACCAAGAAGGGGTTCGCCTACGGCGGCAAGGACGACCCGGTCCTCCTGGCCTTCGCCCAGGGGGACTGGCCCGCGCCGGGAGAGATCACCTCGCCCTGGGCCGCGTGCCCCATGGTGGCGGGCGACTGCCGCGGGAGCCACCACCTCCACATTCTGCCCGTTCCCATCAACTGGCAGACCTCGTACTGGTCGGGGCCGATCCTCTCCGCCGTGACGCTCTCCGTGAACATTCACACCGGCCGGATCGGGGCGGTCTCGGATCAGTTCGCGCTCGGCACGCCCTGGGACTATGTCCGCCAGCGCGCCTCGGAACTGGCCATCCAGTTCCGCACGGCCCACGGGATCAAGCAGCCGGCGACCCTCCACGAGGACGAGCTGGAGTACCAGGAGGGATGGAAGGAGCGGCGAGGGCGCCTTGAGAAGCAGTTCGAGCTGAAGCCCCCCCTCGTTTTCAACGGCGGCGGGAGCAAATCCAAGGCCCTGGCCAAATAACGCGCTGGCCCCCCTCCACGCGACGCGCGAGCGAAGCGAGCCTTCCTCTGCGGGCACCCAGCCCTTGCGGCTGGGTCGTGTTGACAAGCCCGGACGCGGGTGCTAACGTAAACTCCAATCTTGCAAGGAGTTTAGGCGCCTCCCCTACATGGCCAAGCTTCACCTGATCACCTACGGCTGCCAGATGAACGAGTACGACTCGGAACGGGTGGCCGGGTTGCTCGGGAAGCAGCAGTACGATCTCACAGACCACCCCGAAGAGGCCGACCTGATTCTGATCAACACGTGCGCGATCCGCGAGAAAGCCGAAGAGAAGGTCTTCTCCAAACTGGGGCAGATCCGCGGGCTCAAGCAGAAGAATCCGTCCCTGATCGTCGGGGTCATGGGGTGCATGGCCCAGCTCCAGCAGGGAGCCATCCTCGAGCGGGCCCCGATGGTGGACCTCGTGTTCGGCTCGCCGGCCATCGCGCGGGTAGGGGAGCTGGTGGAGCGCGCGAGGCGCGAGCGGCGTCCCGTCCTCGAAACCGGCGAGGGCCCGCTGACCAAGCTGACCTCGACGCTCCCCCGGCCCGACAGGCTCAAGGCCTTCGTCACGGTCATGGAGGGGTGCGATAAGTACTGCACGTTCTGCGTCGTGCCGCTGACGCGCGGGCGGGAGCGGAGCCATTCACTTGAGTCGATCTTGGAGGAAATCCGTGGGCTCGCGAATCAGGGCTACCGCGAAGTGACGCTCCTCGGCCAGAACGTGAACGCGTACGGAACGGACTTGACGCCGCCCACCGATCTCGCCGCGCTGATCGAGCGGGTGAACGAGGTCGAGGGGATCGAAAGGATTCGCTTCACCACCTCGAACCCCGTCAACCTGACCAGCCGCCTGATCCGCGCGATCCGCGATGTACCCAAAGCGTGCGAATACCTGCACCTGCCGCTCCAGTCCGGGTCCGACCGGGTCCTGGAGCGGATGAACCGCGGCTACACGCGCGGCCGGTATCTGGAGCTGATCGCCGAGCTGAAGGAAACGGTGCCGCGCATCGCGCTGTCCACCGACCTCATCGTCGGATTCCCCGGCGAGCGCGAGGAAGACTTCGAGGCCACCGTCGAGATGGTGGAGCGCGTCGGCTACGACAGCCTCTTCGCGTTCCGCTACTCGCCCCGGCCCCGAACGCCGGCCGCAGAGTTCCCCGATCAGGTCCCCGAGGCGGACAAGGCCCGGCGACTCTCGCGGTTGCTCGAAGTCGCCAACGAGGTCGGGGCAAGGAAGAACGCGGCGCTCGAAGGACGCGAGATGCAGGTCCTCGTTGACGGCGTGTCGAAGAAGGATCCCCGGGAGCTCTCGGGTCGCACCCGCTGCAACCGGGTGGTCAACTTCGACGGGCGAGGGCGGCGGCTCTACGGCGAGCTGGCCCACCTCCGCATCACCCAGGCCATGCCCCACAGCCTGCGGGGCACCCTGGTATCGGCCGAAGTTCCGGCGCTGGCGTCGTGACCAGAAGGAGGCGCTATGTGGGTTGAGATGAAGGTGCGGGGACTGGCCCTCGACCCGCTCTCCAACATGCCGATCATCATCCTGCGGGATGAGGAGGACAAACGCTCCCTTCCGATCTGGGTGGGAATCTTCGAGGCCAACGCCATCGCGCTCGAGCTGGAAAAGATCGCGACGCCCCGGCCCATGACCCACGATCTGATCAAGAACATTCTGGAGTCGCTGGACGCGAAGGTCGCCAAGGTGGTCGTCAACGACCTCAAGGAGAACACCTTCTTCGCCACGATCCACCTCCAGGTCGGCGACTCCGAAGTGACCGTTGACTCGCGCCCGTCGGACGCCATCGCCCTCGCGCTGCGGGTGGCGGCCCCCATCTTCGTCGAGGAGGAGGTGGTGCGGAAGGCCAAGAGCGTGGAGGTCGTCAAAGAAACGGAGGTGGGGGGCAAGGCCGAGGATCAGGAGAAAATCCGCGAGTGGTTGGACTCGATCAAGCCGGCGGATTTCGGCAAGATCGAGCGGAGGGATCCGGGCAAGCCGGAAGAGTAGGGACCCTCAGCGAACGAACACGTGAATGCGGGTCGGCATCTTCACCAACAATTACCTCCCCATGCGCGGGGGGGTAACCACCGCCGTGGAGACACTCCGCCGGGGCCTTGAGGCCCAGAATCACTGCGCCTGGATCTTCGCTCCCCGGTTTCGATCCGTCCCGGCCGATCCGCCCTTCGTCTTCCGCTACCCCTCGGTCCCCGCGCCGACGTACCCGGACTTCCCGCTGGCGGTCCCGTTCTCCCAACGCCTCGCCGGCCAAGTCCGGCGGCTCGATATCGAGATCTTCCACGCCCAGCACCCGTTCCTCCTCGGGCACACTGCCCGCCGGCTGGCCGGCCGGCTCGGCCGTCCTCTGGTGTTCACCTACCACACGCGCTACGAGAAGTACGCCCACTACGTGCCGTTCCGCCGCGAGCTGGTGGAGGCCGCGGCGATTCGGTGGAGTTGCCGCTTTGCGGATCGCTCGGACCTGGTCATCGCGCCATCGGCGCGGATCCGCGACACGCTCAAGGAGCGCGGCGTGCGCGCGCCCATCGAGATTGTCCCGACGGGGATCGAGCTGGATCGCTTCATGCCCGGAGAGCGCGCCGGCGCACGGATCGGCCTGGGACTGCCGCTCGACGATCTCATCCTGCTCTACGTCGGCCGACTAGATCGAGAAAAGAGCGTGGAGCGTCTGTTGACGGCTTTCGAGCAGGTCGCGGGGGTGATCCCGACGGCGCGCTTCGTCCTCGTCGGGAGCGGGACCGAGGCGAGCAGTCTCCGCGACCAGGCCCGGCGCTCCCCCGCGGGGCGCCGGATCGAGTTCAGAGGCGTCTTGCCACGCGAGGAGCTCCCGCCGTACTATCGAGCCGCCGACCTGTTCGTCTTTGCCTCCGAGACCGAGACTCAAGGCCTCGTTCTGGCCGAGGCGGCTGCCGCGGGCCTCCCCGCCGTGGCCGTCGGCGCGTCGGGGGTGGACGAAGTGATTGTGAACGGCGAGACCGGAATTCTGACCAAGTCGGAGCCGCGGGAGCTGGCCGACGCGGCGATCGAGCTCTTGCTCGATCCCGACCGGCGACGCGCCATGGGCCAGAGCGCCCGCCGGCTGGCGGAGCGCGAGTTCTGCGCCGGCCGCCAAGTAAGGCGCATCGCGGCCCTCTACGAAGCCCTTCTGGCCGAGTGGAAGCAGCGATGATTCGTTCCGACCGCGTCACAGCGGTCGAGGTCCGCTAGCAACACCGCGAGGCACACCATGGGGGAGTCGCCGCGACGTCTGCTCCTGGCCGACACCACGCCTGCCAGCCGGACCCTCCTCGAGCCGCTTGTCCGCAACGAGGGATGGGAGATCCTGTCCGTGGAGTCCAGCTTCCAGGTGCTGAGGACTGTCCGCGACGCCCACGTGGATATCGTCCTCATCAACCCCGATCTGCCCGGCTCCGGGGTGACGGGCACCGACGTGGCCAAGACCTTGAAGGGCGCCACGCAATTCCGTCATCTCCCGGTGCTCTTCCTGCTCCACGAGGGACGCCCGGCGCCCAAGGGCATCCCGGTGGACGGCAGCATTGAGGTCGATCGCTGGGAGCCCGAGCGCATCTTCCACACCATCAAGCAGGCGCTGGGGCTCGCGGAACCCACGGCGCCGCCGCCCGCCGCCACCCCGGCGGGTCCGGTCCCTGCGACGGCCGAGTCTCTCCTAAGACCTCTCACCGACCTCGTCGAGCGGCTCGCGGGGCGCCTCGAGTCCCGGCTCTCCCAGCTCCTCGACGAGCAGGAAGCCCGGTTCCGCCAGGAGATGTCGCAGCGGATACGAACCGCGAGCCGGGAGTTTCTCGCTACGGAGGGCGCGGAGGCGATCCGTCAGGAGATTCGCGACCAGGTCGGCAAGGTCGTGGAGCAGGGGGTCATTGATGTGGCCCGCGAGGTCGTCCCGGAGGTCGCCGAGCGACTCATCGCCGAGGAGATCGCCCGACTTCGCCGCGCGTACGGGGTGGGGGGCGGGGGATGACCGAGCAGGAGCGGGAAGAACGGCTCCTCGCGAAGATCCGGACCGGCGGGCGCGTCGAATCTCCCGAGGAGATGACGACCGCGTACCGGCAGAACCTGATCCACCTGATGACCATGCAGGCAGACTCCGAGCTGGCCGGCGCGTACGGCTACGTCCCCTGGATCACGAAGGCGCCCACGGTGGAAGAAAAGCACGTGGTGGCCCAGATCGTCAGGGACGAGGTCCGCCACGCCGTGGTGATGTACGGGCTGCTCGCCGACCTTGGGGTTGACGTCGAGGGCCACGTGAAGGCCCACGACCAGACCTTTACGCTGCGCGTGGCCTCAGACGCCGACCTCGGGACCGCGCGGATCACCTCCGACAAGCGCGTCAACATTTTTTACTACCCGATCGAGACCTGGGCCGACTTCGTCTTCTTCAACTTCTGCATGGACCGCGGCGCGGGGCACCAGCTCGAGGACGTCCGCGCCTGCTCCTACGGCCCCTGGGCGCGGGCCATCGAGGGGATTTTTAAGGAGGAGAAGTTCCACATCCGCCACGGCGAGTACTGGGTCAAGCGGCTCGCCGGAGACCCCGCTACCCGCGCCCCCGCCCAGGAGGCGCTCAACCGCTGGTTCGTCAGGACCATGAACATCTTCGGGCGGCCCGCTTCTCCCAAAAACGCGCTCTACCGGAAGCTCGGGCTCAAGCTCCGTGACAACGACGAAGTCCGCCAGGCCTTTCGGCACGAGGTGCAGGGGCTGGCCGCGTCGGTCGGCCTGACGCTTCCCCCCTGGAAGCCCGCCGGGAGCGAACTGCCCGATGAAGCTCATATCCCGGGGTGACGCGTTGAGCCGGGTCGTCGCGGGCCTGACTCTGGGATGGCTTCTGGCCGGGCTACCCGGCGGGCTTCATGCTCAGGGGGACAAGCTTATCAAGGTGGTCGTCGAATTCCGCCAATCCGGAACCCAAAGCCGGGAGGCCGTGCAGGGGAGTGGCCGCGTCGTCATCACCGAGAAGGGGAGCACGCGCTCTTCCGGACGGCTCGACGCCGGGAGCCGGGAAACCCGGGTCCAGCAGTCCACCGGGATCTTCACCCTCGTCCGGGATGGCGGCGAGGCCACGCTCAGCGTGGCCACCCAGGTCCCGTACCCTGAGGTCGCCTTCTATAGAGACTACGCCACCGGCGCAGGCTATGTGGCGACCGGGGTGGCGTTCAAGGACGTCGGCACGTCGCTCAAGGTGGCCGCCACCGTTCTGCCCGGCAATCGCGTGCGCGTCCGGCTGACGCCGACGATCAGTTATTATTCCGCCGACGCCTCCGGCGCCATCGAGTTTTCCGAGGCCTCAACGGAGCTCGTGGTCGAGAGCGGTCGCCCCGTGGTCCTCGGAGGGACCACCACCCAGCTCCACGAGGTGACCCGCCAGATCCTCGGCTTCCGCGAGCGCCAGGCCGGGCAAGACACCACCATAGCGCCAGGCCGGGCAAGACACCACCATCGTCCTCACCGCCACCGTCCGGTAGTAGCCCACCACCCCACGCCTGCTGGCACTCCTCGGGTAGGGGTTCTGAGGTCGGCCTCCTCGCTCGGGATTATGTTGACCGTCAGGTTAACATAATCCCGCTTATCGGACATTCCCCAGGGAAACTGATCGCCTTCACGCCGAGGGAGATTCACCTGATCGAAGGCGGGCGAGCGTCGCCGCCTAGCCGGCGGGTTTACCGGCCGGGCCGCTTTTCGAGGCTCGCCAGGCGCCAGCGGATGTCGTCGGCGCGCCGGGTCTGAGGGACTTCCCGCAGGATGCGGCGGTAGGTTTCAAGGGCCTGGTCGAGTTTGCCTGTCAGTTCGGCGCCCCGCGCGATTCCCATCAAGATCTCCTCGTAGAGGAAGTCGGTGGGACCAAGGTGGAGGAGCGCCTCCTGGTAGGCCGCCAGAGCGTCCCCGTTCTTGCCCTGGCCCTCCCAGGAGTAGCCGATCCCGAGCCGGCAGAGCGTGACCAGGCTGTCTCGAGCGCCCCGGGCGATGGCGAGCGTGTACGCGCCGCGCGCCGCCTCGTAGGCGTGAGCGTCGTAGCGGAGGTTCCCCAAATGGTAAGCGGCCTGTGGAACGAGCCGGTTTGAGGGGTAGCGGGCGAGGGCCTCTTCCAACCGCCGGATCGCCGCCTCCCGCTGCGTCAAGGTGCCCTGAGGACCCAGGGCCTCCTGGGCGACCGCGCTCGCCTCGGTCAACTCCTGAAGCCCCCGCGCCTGACCCGCGTTGTACCAGCTCCACCCGCCGAAGCCCAGGCCGAGGAGCACCAGCAACCCAACCCCGGCGGCCAGGACCCAGCGCCACGCGCCGGCCCCGCGCAGGGCAGCCCAACCGGGGAGGGCCATCCCCTACCGTGCCGGTACCGAGGGTGCGGAGCGATCGTCCAGCGGGGGCACAAGCCGCGGCTGGCGCTCCACCCAGACCTCACCCTTGACCGAAGCGCCCTCAGCCGCGGTGAAGCTGCCGCTCTTGAGCGTTCCCGTGAGCGTCCCGGTCGGGAGAATTTCCACCCGCGTGGACGCCGAGAGGTTGCCACGGACGACGCCTCCGATCACGATGGCCGTGGCGCTGATGTTGGCGTCCACCTCGGCCCCCTCGCCCACATGCACGGTGCCCGTGAGCGTGATCTCCCCTTCGAACTTCCCCAGGACCTGAAAATCCCCTTCTCCGCTCACCTCGCCCTTCATCTCGAGGCCCTCGCCGATCAGTCCCACGGGCGCCACGGGGTCTCGCAGGCGGCGGTCAGCAGGCGACGAATCGCCCCCGAACCCAAGGAAGCGAAGGATCGCGGAGAAGGAGCTCATCGGCGTCACCTCAATCGAACCTCAACCCTC
The DNA here is from genome assembly GCA_016201645.1 of Candidatus Rokuibacteriota bacterium. GTDB lineage: Bacteria > Methylomirabilota > Methylomirabilia > Rokubacteriales > CSP1-6 > JACQCL01. The sequence goes on along the minus strand of JACQCL010000053.1, from coordinate 4,733 downwards.
GACGATACTGGCGGCCGCAGCCCCGGCAGCGGAGCCACCCCCGGTAGACTCGCGGCACCACCCGCCTGCAGTGCGGGCATCGCTGATAATTCCGCCACCCGTAAAAAATCCCGATAGCCAAGATGACCGCCGCGCCGCCGTAGAGGACCAGCGGCAGCGACGAGAGGGCATCCACAGGCTCATGCTAGGAGATCACTCCGGCCGAGTCAAGAAAAAGGCCTCATCTATCGCGACTTCGCGAGGCTCCGGACGTGGAGGACGAGCGCCCGGATCTGCTCGTCCTTGAATGAACCGCCCCAGGGCGGCATGGCGGGAGACTTTCCCGCCGCCTGCCCGCCTTCCTTGATGGCCTTGAAGAGCTCGGCGTCGGAAATCTTGTTCATGACCGCACCGTTGGTGTGATCGGCCGGCTTGACCGGAAGCCCCGCCGCGGCCGGGCCGTTCCCCCTGCCCTCGAGGCCGTGACAGGGCGCGCAGTACTGCTTGTAGAGGGCCTCCCCTTGAGCCGCCGTCGGAGCGCCCGCTGCCAGCGCCGGCTGGGAAGGAGCGGCCGGCGGGCCGCCGGACCAGGGCGGCGACGTCGAGGCGCCCTCGCGATTGCATCCGAGCAGCGAGAGGGCCACGAGAATTGCCGCGGCGCCGAGGACGAGTCGCTCCAGAATCGTCTCCCGCGTCAGTCCGTTTATCCCTCTGTCCACAACTTCACCTCTCGGCGAGCCACATTATAACCTGAGAGGTGCCGGGCAAACTGCTGTTGGGTTAACGGAGGATACTCACCGTCAGCGTGACCGTGACCGGCTGATCCTGACTCCCCTCCCCCGCGAGGGGCCGCGGTGGGAAGGGTTGGGCTCGGCTGATGGCGGCGCGAACGCTCTCGGCGACTTCAGGGTTCGGCGGATCGACCGTGAGACGGAGCGCGGCGGGGCGCCCGACCGCCGTCAGCTGGAAGGCGAGCGACACCACGTAGATCCCGGGAGTCGTGGCGGGGTAGCGCAACGCCCCGTAGATCATCCGCGTGACCCGCTCGTCGTAGCTGAGGCGCGAGGTCGCTGAGGGAGCGGGCTGACCCCTCGGGTGGAGAGCGCTCAGCCCTTGCAGAGTCCGCGGAGCCGCCTCACCCCGGGCGATCGCCTCCTCGAGGGCCGTGGTGCGGATCCAGGCGATCCCCTTCCCGCCCGAGGATCGTCCGGGCGCCCCGAGGAGCGGGTACTCCCCCAGGGAGATTCGCACGCCGGTCCCCTCCCACCGCCACTGCCGGTCCGCCCTGATCGGCGCCCGACCGTACTCTCGCTCAAAGAGGGCGACCATGTGGTCCAGGCGATTGGCCGGGAACCGGAGCATGACCCCCTGGAGGCCGCGACCGGAGACGAACTGGAACACCACGCGGAGAGCAATGCCCTCGACCGTCGTGGTCGTGGAGTAGCCCTCGGTGATTGCCGTGTCGTCCCAGGAGTGCCCGTGGGGGAAGGCCTCCCTCACGGTCTCAGCGGACGTGCCCCAGGCGAGACCAAGCATCTGGCCCGGCTCGCTCCACGGGGCGGCCGATGCCCCCGTCGCATGAAAGGCGAAGAAGCTCAGGATCAGCGAGAGTGCCACCCGCATAGAGTTCCGGGAATGATGCGGTGCAATGCTCGTTCCAGGCGTCCTCTGAAGAGGCCACACCCGGAATTTGTCCAGGGTTCTTGCGGGCCTGGGTCATGGCGGACCGGGTCGCCACGAGCGCTCCGCGACTCGGCCCCGTGTCAGGAACTTTGACAGGCCTTTGTCAAATCTGCGGCGCTTGACGCATCCGGCGCCTCAGGCTAGGCTAGCGGCAGGCTTTCGGGGCCAACGCCGCCGAGACTGCCCGATCTTCTCAGGAAACGGAGCTGGGACACGCAACGTCACCGACGAGGAGGGACCTATGATCAGTCTGGAGTCCAAAGAGGTGCGTGAGCAGGCAGGTCACTGGCTTGAGGACGGACAGCGGCAGCTCAGCGTGCTCCTCGGTCTGCTCAACGACTACGACCGCCTCCTGGAGCTCGCCGAGGCAAGCGAGCGAGAAAACGAGCGGCTCCGGGGTCTCAACTATGAAAACGAACAACTCCGCAACCGGCTTGAGACCAGCGAGCGCCAAGGCGACCAGCTCCGGGAGGAGGTGCACCGGCTCCGGACTGAAACGGAGCGAGACCGCAAGGAGCGCGAGGAAATTGCCGACTCGATGACCACGTTCATGAACGAGGTGCTCTCGCGGCTGCGCCCCCAGCCGGCTTGACATCCGGAAAGCATTCGTTAGCCCTGTTGGAGCGCCGCCTCGGCGGACCCCATGGCCACCCAGGGTTGCCAGCTTCCCGTGCGAGCGCCGGGAGCGTGAGTGATGGCGAAGATGCGGCCGCCGTCTGGCATGAGCCGGGTCGCCCCAAGGAGGGCGAGCGATGCAGGAGACGTTCCGGGTCAAGACGCGGAAGAGTCAAGAAGTGGTGGATATCACGCGCCAGGTCGCCGAGGCGGTGGCGCGGGCGCGCCTGGACGAGGGAATCTGCACCGTCTTCGTCCGCCACGCGACCGCGGCGATCATCATCAATGAAAACGCCGACCCCGCCTTCCGCTCCGACGTGGTCACCGCCCTCGACCGCCTCTTCCCCCAAGGGATCTGGGAGCACGACAAGGTGGACGACAACGGCGCCGCCCACCTCAAGGCCGCCGTGCTGGGACCCTCCGAGGCGGTGCCGGTCCAAGGAGGCCGGCTCCGCCTCGGCACCTGGCAGGGCATCGCGCTGGTCGAGTGCGATGGCCCGCGCGAACGCGAGATCCTCGTGGATGTGCGCTAGGAACTCGGAGGGGGGCACCGCCCCCCTTCCGAACCTCCCCCCAGGGTTGCGCGGGCGAGGCCCGCGCTCGAGAGACCGAGAGGTCAGGGAAAGTCTAAATCGCTAGCTAGTGACGAGCCATCCCATCTCTATTTGTGGATCAAGGTCGCGACGAAGTTCCCCATGAGAATAAACGCCAGCGCCACGAGAAACCCCAGCACGCCCCCTAGCAGACCCCGCTTGCCACCTTTCATATCGAGGTGATCTCCGTCCGCCTTGTCTACTTCATCTGCAATTTGAGGCGGATGGCCTTGGCGGCTTCCTCAGCCTTTTGGATAGCCTCGGCATGTTTGCCCTCTTTGTGGAGCGCCTCCGCCTCTTTGGCCAACTTCCTCGCTGTGGAACCGGCCGTGTCCTCAGCCGCCAAGCGATTGTCCACGGCGTCATTGATCTGCTTGATCAGCAGGGGGCACTGGTCGGCCGCGGCGGGAGCGGCCAGTAAGGCGAGCACAGCAATTGCGATGACCAATGTTTTCACCGAGAGCCTCCTTTGTCGAAAGGGTTTATCAACAGATTAGCGCGAGGGTCTTTTTTCTCTCATTCCGTCGGTGCGGAGGTAATGTATTCTCCCGCCGGGCGGCTGTCAAGATGGCGCTTGACCCCAGCGGGGCTAGCCTACCCCCTGGGGCGTTGAGTCAGACGAGGAGGCGCCAGAAGACCTGGGAGAATCCCGCAAGCAGGGTGAAGGACACCAGCGCAGCTTCCGGGTGGAAGAACGCTAGGGTGAGGAGGGCGCAAAGGATGACGAAGCAGCCGACATAAAAACGCACCTCGCGGCGATCGAGCCACGCCTGCGGGTCCAGGATTCGTCCGGCGTGTCCGACGAGATAGAGCGGGGAGTAGCAAAGGGCAAAGGCCAGGAAGAGCGCCGAGAGCGCCAGGAGGCCCCCGAGTGCGCCGATGATGACCCAGAGCGCCCACCAGAGAATCCCTTGGGTGAGGGCATCGTCCAGGACGGGCACGAGCACCTGCGGTTGGTAGTGGACGAGGACCATGACGAGCGAATAGAAGGGCAGGACGAGGTCCATCCACGGACGGTTCGGGCGGACGTTTAACTCCCAGAGAGGGCCTAGCCGGCTCGTGCCGAACATGTCCTCACCTTTTAAAAATGATACCTGAAGATGGTAAATTCTCCGTATTTTTACGTCTGGCCGGAGATTTTGGTTGCTTGACCGGTCCAGGGCCTCGGGCTAGCCTACCGTCACTATGACGGAGTGGAACCGCTTGATGAGGGGGGCGTGAGGCCCGGAGGTCACCTCGCCACGGCTGTCGCCCTCAGTGGCGCGGGCTACCTGGGTACCGGCTCGGCGGAGCTGGCCGCAGGGTGTTTCACGGGTGCCTTTCTGATTGACGGGGATCACTACCTCGACTACCTGATCTTTGAAGGGCAGTGGCGCCGACCGAGCCCGACCACTTTTCTGCGCTACTACTTCACCCATCGCTACCAGTGGGCCGTGCTTCCCCTCCACTCCTTGGAACTGATGGGGCTCCTTGCGCTTCTGGCCTTGGCATGGCCCCGTCTCGCGCTGCAGGGCTACATCTTAGGAGCGCTCCTCCACATCGTCCTGGATATCCTCGTGAATGGCGAGCATATGCTGACACGGCCCATCCTCTTCTACAGTTTGGCGTACCGCGCTTCGCTGAGGTTTTCCGCCGCCCGGTTGATGGGGCCGTTGGTTATCCCTCCGGAGGTCGGCCAAGCGCCGGTCCGGGAGTTCTTCACCTGGCGACCTCCAGAGCGACGGGATGATCACACCACGAGGTGAGCGGAACAGAGAATGGTGCCCCCGGGGTGACTCGAACACCCGCACGCCGTTTAGGAAAGGGGGCCGAGCGTCTTTCGTCCGTCTCAGTCGGTCGCGCCTAGGAGCAGTCGGTGATAGG
>JACQCL010000036.1 GCA_016201645.1 Candidatus Rokuibacteriota bacterium | reverse complement strand
GGCGCTGCCCCTGGCAGAGAAAGGTCACCTGAGCGGCGGCATGAAGCGGAACCGCCGCCACCTTGCGTCAACCCTCGGGGCCAAGGGGCAACTCCAGATTGACCGGTCGCTCTCCGCCGCGCTGACGAGCCTGCTCTTCGAATCTGAGACCTCGGGTGGTCTCTTCTTTGCCGTCTCCCCCGATCGCGCCGGGCGCGTCATCGAAGCCTTTAAGGGGCGCGGCGAGCCCTGCTGGGAGATCGGCGAAGTCGTGGCAGAGCCCACCATCCGGGTCCTCTAGGCGCCGCCCGTCCGTAGTCCTTCATCGAATCCGTCTATTCCTGCGACCCCATTCTATCGGGGCTTTCGATTTGTGCTCCAGGCGAATCTCTATAGGATGGAAGCGCGTCTCAAGGGCACAAGGAGTTCGCTGAGAGGAGCAGGCGAGAGGGACATGGCCCGATGAGGAATGAACGCGCGCTGAACGTGGGTGTGGCGAACCGCTACGCGGGAGGAATTGCTGCGCTCGCACTGATCCTCGTTTTCGGCCTCTATTATGTGAAGTGGGACCCGTATTACGACAAGGCCTTCATCGCCGCGGCTCAGCATTCGATCAGCCCCTCGATCGTTTCCGGAAAGGGTGCGGAGGCGCCACCGCCCTCTTGGGAGGCCGCATGGGGCTACGCATGGGCCTACGGGAAGTCCATCTGGCAGGCGATGGTGCTTGGCCTGCTGATCGGGGCCGGCGTCCAGGTCGCGGTGCCGAGAGACTGGCTCGCGCGGGTGTTCGGACGCATGAATTTCCAGGGAGTGGCCCTGGCGGGGTTGTCGTCCGTCCCTTTGATGATGTGAACGTGCTGCGCTGCCCCAGTGGCACTGGGGCTCAGGAAGAGCGGCTGCTCGACCGGCGCAGCCCTCGCATTTTGGTTAGGCAATCCCATCCTCAACCCGGCGACGATGACCTTCATGGGGTTCGTACTCGGCTGGCGCTGGGTTGGGCTGCGCGTGGCCGTCGCGGTGGTCCTCGTGTTCGGGGTCGCTTATTTCGTGAAGTGGATCGTGAGATCGGAAACCTCGCCGGCAGCTGACTACCTGCCGATGACCCAATCCGCGGGGGGGGACTCTCGAGAAGGTTCGGTCTGGGTCCGCTGGCTCAAAGCGTTGTGGCAGCTTTCCGTGGGACTCATCCCGGAGTACGTGATCCTCGTGCTTATGCTCGGCGCGGCCCGCGCTTGGTTGTTCCCCGTCGTCACGCCGAATGGCAGCGGCGTTCTCTGGACCCTCGGCCTCGCGGTGGCGGGGACGCTCTTCGCCATTCCGACGGCGGGGGAGGTCCCGATTGTCCAAACGTTGATGGCGTTCGGCCTCGGCGCAAGCCCTGCCGCTGCCCTCCTGACGACTTTGCCGGCGGTGAGCCTTCCGTCGCTGGTGATGCTGGCCAAGGGCTTTCCCCTGAGGGTGCTGGTGTTCGTCGCCGGTGCGGTGATTGTCTTGGGGGTGCTCAGCGGTGTCGTCGCGGCAGGGCTGGGATTCTAGGGCGCGATTCGGCGGTGGGGCTGACGATTACGGGATGTTCCGATTCCGGAGAAACGAGAGCAGTCGCTCCTTGAGCTCGGGAGGGATGTCGGTCTCCTTCAACTGACGGGCGGCCTTGAGGGTGCCTTTGTAGGTATTGACGAATGCCACGCACGGGGCGCAGCCCTCCAGGTGAGCCTCGAGGCTTCGGGCGGTACCGGGGTCGAGACTGCCGTCCAGGTAGTCGGCCAGCAGGGTCACGATCTCCCGACATCCGGGCCCGGAATGCGCCTTTGCCATCCCAGCCTCCGATCCGTCCCGAATTTCCATTACCTTAGCACGCCTTCCCTGATCCCGGCAACGCCCCGCCCGGGGAATAACTCCATCTCTTCAGATGTTTTCTTGGCAGAGAGGATTCCGAAGATGTCCGGCCGACGCAAACCCAAAGGAGGAGAAGTCATGAAAGCTATGTATGGTGTTGGGCTCGTCGCAGTGCTGGTGCTGGCTGTCCTCGCGGCGCCGGGCTGGGCCCAGGAGAAGGGGAAGCCCGTCACGGTGACGGGCCGGGTGATTGACAATGTCTGCCTTTTTCCCGCGGGGTTGAAGGGAGAGAGCCATCGAGAGTGCGCGAGCGGCTGCGACAAGGCCGGGGTGCGGATGGCGCTCCTGGACGAGAAGGCGAACGTGCTTTATACGTTGATGGCCGACGCTCCATTCAAGGACCCGAACGCGCCGCTCCGCGAGTACTTCGAGCGGGTGGTGACGATGAAGGGGAACCTATACATGGCTCCCGGCGGCCAGCGGATCCTGGCCGTCCAGGAAGTGAAGGCGGCCCAGGCGGCGAACCCGTGCGGGGCGAAAAACCCCTGCGGGGCGAAAAAGTAGTAGGCAGGTAGAATGGGGGGCGATGGCTTCTCTCCATCGCCCCTTCGTTCTGCTCTTCGCCCTCCTCCTTCTCTTCTCCGGGGCCGAGGCTCAGAAGCGATGGACGGAGACGGAGCAGGTCGACTTCCTCCGTCGCCACTGGGACCGTCCGATCCCGCCTCAGGGGAGGTCTCCGGCCCGCTTCACCCTGCTGGAGGCCTCCCTGAGGCCGGAGAGCTGTGGCACCTGTCATCCCGCTCAGCTGGGGGACTGGCAGGGAAGCCGCCATGCAGAGAGCATGGGCCCCGGGGTCAAGGGTCAGCTCGTGGAGATGCTCGCCACCGATCCGGAATCGGCACTCGGCTGCTACGTCTGCCACGCGCCGCTGACGGAGCAACAGGAGAAAGTCGGAGGTCCCGGGGGCGGGTTGGCCTCCAATCTGGCGTTCGATGCCGGCCTCCAGGCTCGGGGGCTCGCCTGCCCAGCCTGCCACGTGCGTGGCCACCAGCGGTTCGGCCCGCCGAAGCGCGACGGGTCGCTCGCGAGCGAGCTGCCCCGGGAGCGCCTTCCTCACAACGGGGTGACCCGGACCCCCGCGTTCCTTCGGGCAGAGTTCTGCAGGGACTGCCACCAGTTCCCGCCGGACGGCTTCGCGCTGAACGGTAAGCTTCTGGAGAATACCTACGAGGAGTGGAAGGCGAGTCCCTTCGGCCGCTCCGGGGTCCAGTGCCAGGAGTGCCATATGCCCGACCGCCGCCACCTCTGGCGCGGGATCCATGATCCCGAGATGGTCCGCTCGGGCCTGACGGTGGGAGTTTCCATCGAGCAGGAGCACTATCGGGTGGGCGAAACGGTGCGGGCGACGCTCACGATCACCAGCAGCAAGGTCGGGCATTACTTTCCAACGTACGTCACTCCCCGGGTCGTCGTGTCGGGAGAGCTGGTGGGACGGTCCGGTCGCGTGTTGCCTGAAAGCCGCCAGGAGAGGATCATCGCGCGCGAGGTGACGCTCGACCTCTCCCAGGAACGCTTCGACACGCGGCTTGCCCCCGGCGACCGGCTGACCTTTCACTACCGGCAGCCGTTGCCGGCCCCTGGGCTCACGTTACGACTTGCGGTGACCGTGTATCCGGATCACTTTTACGTCGGCTTCTTCGAGTCTCTCTTGGCGAGCGGGGCGGGGAAGGGGGCCGCCCAGATCAGAGAAGCTTTGCGCGACGCCCGGAACTCGTCCTTTACCATTTACGTCAACGAAGTGCCGCTGACCTGACGGCTTCTTCCTGCCGGGCTCTGGTCCACGGGGAGCGCGCGATTGCGAGACCTCACGGCGGCGTATACTCTGGATTGACGTCATGCGCCTGGCCCTCCTGACTCCCTTCGACTTTCCCTCGGTCCGCGGCAACGCCATCACGGTCAACCGCATCGCGCGCGGTCTGCGCGAGCGCGGCGTCGAACTCCGGGTGTGGGATTGCTCGGTGAGCGGCGAGGCGCAGGTGGAACGCGAGGTGGAAGCATACCGCCCCGCCCTCATTCACGGATTCCACGCGTTCCGGGTGGGGCCCCTGGCCCTTAGGCTGGCTCGGAAGCTGGAGGTTCCGCTGATGGTGACCATCACCGGCACCGACGGCAACCACGATCTCTTTGATCCCGATCGGGCGCAAACGGTCCGGCGAGTCCTCGAAGGGGCCTCGACCGTCACGGTCTTTCACGAGACCATGCTCACGAAAATTTCGAAGGTTCTCCCCGACCTCACGGCGAAGATGGCGGTGATTTTCCAGAGCGCCTGGCTCGAAGAGGGGACCCCCTTTCCGCTTGCCGACCGCATGGCGGTCACGGCGGATACCGTGATCTTCCTGTTCCCGGGAGGGATCCGGATGGTGAAGGAGCCGCTTTTCCCGCTCGCCCCCTGCGACCGGCTCGTGCTCCGCTTTCCCCACCTTCGACTCGTCTATGCGGGGCCGATTCTCGATCCCGGAGAGGGGGAGCGCCTTCTCCGGGCCCTGAGCGGTCGGCCGTGGACGGCCCATCTGGGCAGCGTGCCCCACGCGCAGATGCGGTCGCTCCTCGAGGCGTGCGACGTCGTCCTCAACTGTTCCCTCTCCGAGGGGGGCATGGCCAACTCCGTCTTGGAGGCCATGGCGTGCGGTCGGCCGGTCTTGGCTTCGGACATCGAGGGCAATCGCTCGCTGGTCGAAGATGGCGTGACGGGCTTTCTCTTCAGCGGGCCTGAGGAGTTCGAGACCAAGGCCGCCCGGCTCCTGGGGGATCCCGGGCTGAGACAGTCGCTCGGGTTGATGGCGCAGACGCGCGTTCGGGCGCTCTACCCCCGCGAGCGGGAACTGGAGGGCTACCTAGCCCAGTACCATCGCCTCCTACCGGCTCTGTCGGCGGGAAAATTGCCGTTTGGGGAATAACCTGCTAGGCTGAGCGTAAGGAGGCGCGCGACGAGTAGCGTCGTCGTGTCGCTCGGTAAATTCCTCGCGGTGCCCACAGGGGGGCATGATGGGAAACGCGGAGCGGGTCCGGGAATTCGTCGAGGCGTTCAGGAATCTTAAGGCGGAAGTCCAGAAGATCATCGTCGGCTACGATGAGGTCGTTACCGACGTTCTGGTTGGTCTCTTTGCGGGGGGACACATCCTCCTCGAGGGGGTGCCAGGTCTCGGCAAGACCCTCTTGATCAAGACGCTGGCCGAAGGGTTGGAACTCTCGTTCTCCCGTATCCAGTTCACCCCCGACCTCATGCCGGCCGACATCATCGGGACCAACATCATCCTGGAGGACGCAGATGGTCGGCGGCACTTTCAGTTCCAGAGAGGGCCGATCTTTGCCCACATCCTCCTGGCCGACGAGGTGAACCGGGCCACCCCCAAGACGCAGTCGGCACTGCTGGAGGGAATGCAGGAGGGCACCGTCACTGTTTCAGGAGCGTCGCACCGGCTGCCGTCTCCGTTCTTCGTCCTGGCCACCCAGAATCCTATCGAGATGGAGGGGACCTACCCGCTCCCGGAGGCCCAGCTCGACCGCTTTCTCTTCAAGCTGCGGGTGACGTACCCAGCGCTGGAGGAGCTCAACGAGATCATCGACCGGACCACCCAGCCGGGGACGGCGGAGGTCCGGCGGGTCATGACAGGGCCCGAAGTGTTGCGCTTCCGGGAATTGGTCCGGGAGGTTCCCATCGCGGCTCATGTGCGGGAGCTGGCCTCCCTTATCGTCATGGCTACTCACCCCACGTGGGAGCATACTCCGGAGGTCACGCGCCGCTTCGTCCGGTATGGGTCCAGCCCCCGGGGCGCCCAAGCGCTCGTGCTGGGGGGCAAGGTCCGCGCCCTCGCCGACGGTCGCTATAACGTGAGTGTGGAGGATCTGCGCGCTGTGGCGCCATCGGCGCTCCGCCATCGTATCATCCTCAACTTCGAGGGGGAAGCGGAGGGTGCGGACGTGGACACCATGATCGGGCAGGTGCTCGAACAGGCTGAAGCTCAAAGCCGCCGGGGCAAGGAAGTATTTTTGCGGTAGGGCGTGGGGAGCCCTCTCGTGACGGGTCCGGGTGTCCTCGAGCGTCTTCTCAGCCAGGTCCGGTGGCAGATCAGACGGCGGCGCGCGGAGTTCTACGGGCTCCGCGGAATATTCTACGGCGTGATCCTCGCCCTGGTCCCGCTGGTTCTGAAAGAGGTCCTCGGTCCTCCCGCCCCGCTCATGGCTCTCGGGCTTCTGTTGCTCGGCGGTGCCGCGGCGGCGGCGTTCGGATTTTGGCTCAGGCTTTCACCGGCGGATGTGGCGCGCGTCGCGGATCGGGCGTTTGGCCTTCGAGACAGGGTGGCGACGGCCCTCGAGTGGGGCCGGCGGCCGGAGCGAAGCCCGCTCGTTGAGCTCCTGGTGGCCGACGCCGTGGCCCGCGTTCAGGGGCTCGACGGCCGTCGCGCCGTGCTCCGTCGCCGCCCGCCGGAACTCAGATTGCTGCCGCTCCCGGTGATTCTCTTGGTCATCCTCGCCTTGGCCCCGCCCATTCCACTTCCCACCGGGCGCCTTCCGACTTTTTCGTCGGCCGAGGAGGCTGAGGTGCCGGAGGAACGGGAAGGGAACGTCCTGAGCGTCGAACGACCCAACGCGACCAGGCGGGAGCCTCTCCAGCGCGCCGAACTCACGGAGCGCGCGTTCTCCCTCCAGCAGGGTGGGACCGGCGCCAGCCAGCCGGGCGACCTCTCGGCCGTATTTAAGGACACCGCCCTCGCGGCGCAGCGCCCGGACTTCCAGAGCTTCCTGAAGAAGGGCGATGAGCGACTCCGGATGCTCGAGCAAGTGGACCGTCTCCCGGACCTCAAGCGCGACTTCACTCAAAGCCCGTACAAGATGGTCTTCCAGAAAAGGAGGGAGTTGTTCGGGGGCCTTCGCCCGGATCAGGTCTCTCCGCAGAAACTGCGTGAGCTGCTCGAGGAGATGGATCGGCTGGGGCGCAAGGGCGGCAATTGGGGCTACGAGACCGGGGAGGGGTTCGATGCCCTGGAACAGGGGCAGACCGACCGCGCCCTTGAGGCAATGGAGAAAGCGCTGTCGAAGATGCGCGCGCTGGAAGAACGGGGACGCGATGGCCGAGCGCTCCGGGGCGGCCGCGAGGAGGATCGTCGGGGCAGTCGCAGCCGTGACCGGGGAGCGGGGGGTGACGACATCGACGCCGACCTCGGGGAGGGCCAGGGATTGTTGCCGGGGAAGGGGTGGAACCCAAACCCCAAGGGTGATCCCACCGGGCGTCTCCGGGCCAGCCCGTATGATGCGGGCGTGGAGGGAGAGTCGCGCACCGGGAGAAGAGAGGGCTTCGACACCAACCTTGTCGGCAAAGGTGCGAGCGTTCCCTCACGGCTTCAGTACCTGGGCGTCATCGGCCAATACCGGAAGATGATGGAGGAGGCCCTGGCCCGGGAGCAGATCCCGCGGGATTACCAGACGCAGGTGAAGGAGTACTTCGAGTCGTTGGAGGAGAAATAAGGCGGGTGGCCGCGGCGCGGTCGCAGGACTTCTTCACCGGCGAGTTCCTGGCCCAGTTGGAGCGGCTCGCGCTGACCTCCCGACGGACTTTCCGCGGCCGGGTCAAGGGCGAGCGGAAGAGCCCCCACCGCGGGAGCAGCGTGGAGTTCGTGGACTACCGCCCCTATGGGGTGGGGGACGACCTCCGCTACGTGGACTGGAATATCTTTGGCCGCCTCGATCGGCTCTACCTCAAGCTCTTCGTGGACGAGGAAGACCTCTGCCTGCATCTGCTAGTGGACGCGTCGGCGTCCATGGACTACGGAGAGCCGACGAAACTTCGGTATGCGGCCCGCCTCGCGGCGGCGCTCGGCTTCGTCGCGCTCACGAATTATGAGCGCGTGGGAGTCGGGATCGTGAGGGAGCGGGTGACGGACGGGTGGTTGCCCGCCCGTGGGCGAGTCCAGGTTCTTCCGCTCCTCGGTTTCTTGGCGGACCTGCGCGCGGCTGGCGGCACCGGTCTGAACGACGGCCTGGTCAACTATGCCCGACGGGCCCGGGATCCCGGTCTTGCGGTTTTGATCTCCGACCTTCTGGATCCCGGCGGCTACGACACTGGGCTCCGGGCGCTCCAGGAGCGACGCTTTGATGTACACGTGGTTCATCTGCTGGCGCGGGAGGAGATGAGCCCGTCGTTCACGGGGGACCTTCGCCTGAAGGACGCCGAAACGGGGGAGACCCGGGAGGTGACCTTTGACGGTCAAGCATCCCGCAGCTATCGCCGCCGGCTCCAGCAGTTTCTCGACGGGGCCGAGTCGTTCTGCCGCGCGAACGAGATCACGTACCACCGCGTCACGACGGGGATTCCGCTGGAGGAATTCGTGCTGCGCCAGCTCAAAGGGCTCCTCCTCGTATGAGTTTTCTGTCGCCTTTCGCGTTCCTGCTCCTCGGCCTGTCCATTCCGCTCCTGCTCCTGTACTTTCTCAAGGTGAGGCGACAAGAACGCCGGGTCTCGAGCCTCCTCTTGTGGGATCCCGCCCTCCGAGACCGCGAAGCGTCAGCCTTCTTCCAGCGCCTCCAGCGCGATCCCCTCCTGCTCCTCCAGCTGTTGGCGCTCCTGGCCCTGACGCTGGCGCTCGCCCGGCCCGTCGTGACGCTCGAGGGCCGCGGGTCTCAACGGACCGTCCTGATTCTGGACACGTCGGCCTCGATGAAAGCGACCGATGTGTCGCCTTCGCGTTTTGCGGCCGCCCAACGGGAGGCGCTGGCGTTCGTCAAGCAGCTCCCCTCCGGCGCTGAGGTGATGGTCATCGAGGCGGGAATCCAGCCCCGGGTCCTGGTCCCCTTTTCTCGTGATCGGCAGCGGGTCGCGGCCGCCATCAGGGCTCTCGAAGCCCGCGACCTTCCCAATCGGTTGAACGAAGCCATTCGCACAGCCCGCGCCCTGACCGCTGAGGATCCCCGCGCCGAGATCCGCATCTTTACCGACGGTGCCCATGCGGCGTCGGTCGGGGAAAGCCGCGGGCAGGGGCGCGTCCGCTGGGTGGGGGTCGGGCGCGGCAGCCGGAACGTCGGGATCACGGACCTGGCTCTCAGGAAGACGTTCTTCGGCGCCTTCGGGTATCAGGCCTTTGTCTCCATGGTCAACTTCTCCGAGGAGCCGCAGTCGTTCGCGTTCACCCTGGACGTGGACGACCGGGCGGTCGCGGAGCAATCACTCACGCTGGACCCGCACGTGCGTCGGTCCGTGGTGCTTCCGTTCAGCCACCAGGGGGCGGGCGTCGTGCGAGTCCGCCTGAACATCGCCGACGATCTGAGCGCCGACAACGTGGCGTACGCGATCATCCCCCCGCCGGGGGAGATGCAGGTGCTGCTGGTGAGTCCCGGCAACCTGTTTCTTGAAAAAGTTCTGAAGACTGATCCCCAGGTGAAGCTGGAGGTCCGCACGCCCGAGGCCTACCAGGGGGGGATGGGGTCCTTCGACGTGGTGGTGCTGGACAGCGTGAGCCCCGCGCGGATCGGACCGGGCCGGTACGTCCTCATCAACACGATTCCGCCGGATGTCCCGCTGGAGAGTCTCGGCCGGGTGGCGCAGCCGGTCATCATGGACTGGGACCGCTCGCACCCCGTGATGCGATACGTGGACTTTTCCAAGGTGGTGATCGAGGAAGCGCTCCGGGTTCGGCCGTTGGCCGCGGGCAAGACTCTCGTGGAGGCGATCGGCGGCCCGCTGATCTACAGCCTCGAGGAGCCGCGCCGGAGAGCGATCTTTTTCGGGTTCGACCTGTTCAAGACGGATCTCCCCCTTCGCGTTGCCTTCCCGCTCATCCTCTCTAACGGGCTCCGCTGGCTGCACCCCGCCGGGCTCGATCTGACGAGCTTTCAGCTTCACGCGGGTCAGCCGATTCTCCTGCCCGTGGAGCACGGGGTGACCGCCGCCCGGGTCATCACTCCGTCGGGGGGGCGCGTGGTGGCCCAGGTCACGCGGGGCCTCGCCAGCTTCATCGACACCAGTCAAGTCGGCGTGTACACCCTGGTGACCTCCCGGGGAGAAACCCGGGTCGCCGTAAACCTGACCAGCGCCGAGGAGTCCGACATCGCTCCCCGGCCACTCCCCGCCCAGCCGGAGACCCCGACGCCCGACGGGCCACCCGTTCCGCTCCAGCGCGAGCTCTGGGGGTTGTTTGTCCTGCTGGCTCTCGCCCTGCTGCTGGCCGAGGGGTGGCTCTACTGGCGTCGCCACGCCGCGGGGCGGTTCATCCTCCCGAGCGCCCGCGGGGATCGCTGGTCTCTCGCGCTTCGGTGTGTTCTCGTGGTGTTCCTGCTGACGGCGCTTCTGCGTCCTGTGGTGCCGCGCTGGGTGGACAGGCTGAACGTCGTGTTTCTCCTCGATGCGTCCGACAGCGTCACCCTCGCGGCCCGGGAAGGCGCGTACCGCTTCGCGCTCCAGGCGCTCGGCGGGATGCGGGAAGGCGATCAGGTAGGGCTGATTGTGTTCGGGGAAGACGCGGTGGTGGCTCAGCCGCTGAGCGCCAAGCCCAAACTGGACCGACCCCAGGTCAGGGTTCCGGGGCGGGGGACTGACCTGGCCCAGGCGATTCAGCTCGCGCTGGCGACGCTGCCGGCAGGCCATGCCAACCGTCTCATCCTGCTCACGGACGGTCGCCAGAACAGGGGAAACGCCTTGGCGGTTGCGCAGGCGGCCAAGGCCGCCGGAGCCGACATTCACTACGCCCCCACTCCGCTGACTTTCGCCCAGGAAGTGGTGGTGGAGTCCATGCTCCTGCCGCAGGAGGTGAAGTTCGGCGAGCCGTTTGACGCGAAGGTCGTCGCCTGGAGCCAGCAGGACACCCCGGGACGGCTTTCGCTCTTCCGCAACGGAGAATTCCTGGGGTCTCAGTTGGTGCGGCTCTCTGCCGGCAAGAACGTCTTCACCTACCGGCAATCGTTGGAGCAGAGGGGGGTCCACGTCTACCAGGCGGCGATCGAGGCCGAAGGGGACACCATCGAGGAAAATAACCGGGCCGTCGGAACGGTCGTGGTCCGAGGCCGTCCCCAAGTGCTCCTGGCGGAAAAGGAACGGGCTCATGCACAGGCCCTGAGCGCTGCGCTCCGCACCCAGAACATCAACGTGGAGGCGGTGGAGCCGGAGCGGATTCCGAAGGACTTGGCGGGGCTCCAGAAGTACGACGGGGTGATCCTCTCGAACGTCTCCTCGCTCAAGCTGACGAAGAAACAGATGGAGACCATTCGCGAGTACGTGCGGGACTATGGCGGCGGGCTCATCATGGTGGGCGGAGAGGAAAGCTTCGGCCTCGGGGGGTACTACCGGACGCCCATCGAGGAAGCGCTGCCGGTCACGATGGAAGTCAGGCAGCGTCTCGAGATTCCCAGCCTCGCCGTGGTCCTGTCCATCGATCGCTCAGGCTCCATGGCGATGTCCACTGATGATAAGGTCACGAAGCTCGACATCGCCAAGGAAGCGGCGCATCTGGTGGTGGAGCTCCTGGACGGGCGGAACGAGGTGGGGGTGATGAGCTGGGACACCGAGTTCGTGTGGGATGTCCCGGTCCAGCCCGCGCGGAATAAGCCCGCCATCCACCGTGCCATCGCCACGATCAAGGCGGGTGGCGGCACCGACGGCTACCCGCCAATGAAAGAGTCCTACCGCATATTGTTCGACCGCCCGGCCCTGCTCAAGCATGTCATCTTCATGTCCGACGGCCAGATGACCCGCGGCGACTTTGCCGGTCTCATCCGCCGGATGGCAAAAGACAAGATCACGGTGTCTGCCGTTGCGATCGGCAAGGATGCCGACCTCCAGCTCATGGTGGACATCGCCAAGTGGGGCCGGGGACGCTTCTACTACACCGAGGACGCGCAGACCATTCCCCGGATCTTCACGCTGGAGACCCAGCTGGCCTCCAAAGCGTCGCTCGTTGAAGAACCCTTCAAGCCCACGGTGTCAAGTTCCAGCCACGAGGTGCTTCAGGACATCGACTGGAAGAATGCTCCTCCGCTGGGCGGGTACGTGGCTACGACGCTAAAAGGTAGCGCCGAGCAGCTGCTCATGACCCACCAGGAGGATCCGCTCCTGGCCGCGTGGCGGTACGGGCTGGGACGCGCCGCGGCATTCACCTCGGATGCCAAAGGGAAGTGGGCGGTCCTCTGGCTTCGTTGGCGGGGCTTTAACAAATTCTGGGGTCAGCTCACTCGCTGGACCCTCCGAACCGGGAGCCGGACTGATACCGTCGCGAGCGTGGAGCGACGCGACGGGGTCGGGGAGGTGACCGTGGAGGCCGTCGACGCCAAGGGGGAGTTCATCAACTTCTTGGAGACTCAGGTCGGCGTTGTGGCTCCGGACAAGCAGCGGTCAGTGGTGGAGCTGGAGCAGGTGGCTCCGGGCCGCTATCGGGGTCGGTTCCCCGCTCCTGAGGAGGGTGTCTACCTCGTTGGGATGGCCCAGCGTCGCGGCGAAAGGATGGTCGGCTCGCAACTGGCGGGGCTGGTCGTCCCGTACGCTCAAGAGCTCAGGGATCTCGGCGTGGACGAGCCGCTGCTGCGGGAACTGGCGGAGCTCACGGGCGGAGGGGCTCTCGCCCAGCCGAAAGATGTGTTCCTCAAGGCCAGACGGCGCTCACGGCTCCTGGTCGAGCTCTGGCCTTGGCTTGTGGGCTGCGTGGCGCTGATGCTGCTGCCGGACATCGCGCTGAGACGGATCGGCCCCGGGCTTTTCGCCCGCCTGGGCGGGAGGTTTCGGCGGTCTCCGGCCGGCCGTGCCCGTTCCTTCGACGCGGAGGTCTCGCCGTGAAGTGGTATGAGGAGCGAGCGTGCCGGTTTTCCGCCTGGGCAGTGGGCCTGCTTCTCGGTGCTGCGCTGCTGTCCCCCACGGCAAGTCACGCGTCCCCGTCGGCCCGGTCGCTACTCATCCTCTCGTTCCAGCCGGTGGAACTTGAACGGGAGGAGCAATGGCTGGGGGAAGGGGTGGCGCATCTCCTGTCGCTGGCCTTAGCGAATCATCCGGCATTCATCCTGGTGGACCTCGTCGCGGTCAAGCGGTGGGGTCAGCCCGAGGTGAGGGGAGAGAAAGCTGTCGTCGAAACGGCGCGGAAGCTACGCGCCGACCTCGTCTTCTACGGCGAGATCAGGCGAGACTCGGGCGATCTTCGCGTCATTCCCCGCTACGTCGAGCTCAAGGCGGGAGGTGGAGAGAGCCGAGCGCTGGAGTCCGTTACGCTTTCAGACGGGGGAATCCTGGATGGCCTCGGGGGATTGCCGCTGACTTACGTCCGGGCGCTTCGGCTCCCCGTGAGCGATGCCGAAGCCGCCAGGATGGAGAGGGCGGCGACGCCCACGAAATCGCTTCGCGCCTTCGAAGCCTATGTCAAGGGCCGGGGCGCCGCGCTGCTGGAGACCCAGGCCGGCAACGAGGCCGCGGCGGACCTGCTCGCCAAGGCGGTGGAGTTGGATTCGACGTTCGTCGCGGCGCAGTATGCGGTGGGGCTCGTGCATCTGGCGCTGGGAAACCGCTGGAAGGCGGCCGCCCAGTTTCGCGCGTCGGTCCAGCTCGACCCGGCCTTTCCCGAACCGTACAAGGCCCTCGGGGACTTGTTTCTCGCCGCCCCCCGCCGCCTCTTCGATCAGGCCGTGGAGGCTTATCAGAAGGCGGTGGAGCTTCGACCCTTTTACGCCGACGCGTACGTCGGGCTCGGGGACGCTCGGGCCGCCAAGGGAGAGGTGGACGAAGCTGTTGCAAGCTACCAGAAGGCGCTCCGGTACAACCCGGACAATCCCAGGGTGTACATGAGCCTCGGGAAGATCTATTACTCGGAGAAGGGGCTCTACTACGAGTCCGTGAACTCCTACAAGAGGGCCCTCGAGCTGGATCCTCAATTCTTGGAAGCTCGCATGGGGCTCGGTGAAGTGTACGAGGACAAGGGGCTCTACGAGGACGCCATCCGTGAGTATCGGAAAGTGGTGGAAGTTGAGCCCCAGCACACCGGGGCCCTCTACAACCTTGCCCTCGTGTACGAGAAAGTGGATCCTCGCGAAGCCATCGCCCAGTGGGAGCGCTACATCCAGGTTGCCGTGCCGATCCCGTCGGAAAAGGATTGGGTGGACGTCGCCCGCCAGCACCTGAAGAAACTCAAGACCCAGGTGGAAGGGGGACGCTGACGCTAAATTCCCAAAAGGCGCTCGAGCCGCCCCCGGTCGAAGCCGACCACGACCTCCTCGTCAACGAGGATCACCGGCACGGCCATCTGTCCCGTCCGACGCACCAGCTCCTCACGCGCCTGCTGGTCTTCCAGGACGTTGACATCCCGGAACGCGATTCCCTTGGACGAAAGAAACTCTTTCGTTGCTCGGCAGGGAACTCAGGTGGGGGTCGAGAACACGGTCACCCGGTGCTCGGTCATGCCGCCCACCTCCTTCGGTTCGCCCCGGCCCCCCGTTTCAGATCGGGAACGAAGGAGAACAAACCCAATTCTCTCACACTCAATGAGAGGCGGCAAACGCGCTATCTTGACAAGGAAAGACCCCATCGCTATTGTTTCGTGTGTTTATTGATTTCGTGTATGTTTTGACGAGAGGAGGGCCGGGATTTTGAGCGAGTTGAGGAAGGATCCAATCCGGGGGCAATGGGTGCTCGTACGACCCCGCGAGGGCACAAGGCCCCAGGACCCTGACTGTCCTTTTTGCCCTGGAAACGAGGCAAGCACTTCGCCGGAGATCGCGGCCTATCGAAAGGAAGGGTCCGCTCCCAACACTCCGGGATGGCAGGTGCGGGTCATTCCGGAGGCCGATCCGTATTTCCAGGTGGAATGGGATCTGGTCCGCGAGGGAGCGGGAATGTACGACAAGATCACCCCGCGTGGGGCCAGCGAACTGATCATCGAAAGCCCGAGCCACGACGACACGCCGGCCACCATGGGAGCGGACCAGCTCGAGCGGGTTCTCTGGATGTACCGGGATCGCTTGGAGGACCTGAAGCAGGACGTGAAGATCCGCGATATCCTCGTCACTCGCCGGCATCGCAAACCGGGATCCCATCTCAGTCATCCGTATTCGCGGGTGACGGCGATTCCGGTGATCTTCGACGACCTCCGGCGGGAGCTCCGCGAGTCTCGGGAGTACTATCAGTACAAGCGCCGCTGCCTCTTCTGCGACATCGTTCGCCAGGAGCTGGCCGACGGCGACCGCGTCGTGCGACTGACGCCGTTTTTCCTGCTCCTGATTCCCTACGCACCCCGCACCCCGTTTGAGACCTGGGTTTTACCGCGTCAGCACTCGTGCGCCTTCGAGACGCTGTCGCCTGAAGCGGCTTCCGACCTCGCCCGCCTGCTGACCGGGTATTTCGGGGCACTGGTGACCGGGTTGGGGGATCCGTCCTTCGAGCTGAGCCTGCAAACGGCCCCGAATCTTCAGTCCAAGATCCTGCAGGGGGAGTGGGCGACGGTCCGGGAGGATTACCACTGGCACTTCGAGATCGTCATCCACCCCGAGCGCGCCAACCGGGTGGGGGGAATCTTCGTCAACGAGCTGCCTCCCGAGGAGGCGGCCCGCCAGCTCCGCGACGCCTGGTCCAACACCAGCGCGGCCTCGTAGGGGGGTACGGAGCCCGTTTCGAGCGCGCACCCACGCCTTCGGCGCGGGTACCCGGCCCGCGCAACCCTGGGGGAGGTCTCGGAGGGGGGCGTCGAGTCCCCCTCCGATGATTAGGGGTAGAGGCCGCGGATCCGGAATCCCTCGGCCACGCGGCGGATTCCTTCCATGAGGGCGGCGGTCCGAAGGTCCGTTCCCTCTTTTTGCGCCACTGCCCAGATTCGGTTGAAGGCGCGGGTCATGACCTCCTGTAGCCGCGAGAGAATTTCGCTCTCTCGCCAGAAGTAGAACTGGAGTCCCTGGACCCATTCGAAGTACGAAACGACGACTCCGCCGCCGTTCGCCAGGATGTCGGGAACGACCGTTACGCCCCGTTCCCGGAGGATCTGGTCGGCTTCGGGAGTGGTCGGACCGTTGGCGCCCTCGGCGATGATGGACGCCTTGATGCGGCTCGCGTTGTCTTCGCGGATCTGAGAGCCGATCGCGGCGGGAATGAGGATGTCACACGGCAACTCCAGGAGCTCAGCGTTCGTCACCCGATCCGCGTCCGGGAAGCCGCTCACGCTCCCGCTTTCCGCCGCGTGAGCTTCAAGCTGGCGGAGGTCGAGGCCCCGCGGCGAATACACGCCCCCCTTGACGTCGCTGATTCCCACGATCGTGCAGCCCTCGCGCCAAAGCAGTCGCGCCGCCACCGCTCCCACATTGCCGAATCCTTGGACCACAACCCGCTTACCCTTGACCTCGTGGCCGAGGTGCCGGGCCGCCCGAAAGAGGGTGTACACGATGCCGCGACCGGTCGCCTCTCTGCGCCCGGCGGACCCGCCGATCAAGATCGGCTTCCCCGTCACCACGCCCGGGACAGATTTCCCCTGCGTCATCGAGTAGGTATCCATGACCCAGGCCATGACTTGCTCATCGGTTCCGAGGTCAGGGGCGGGAATATCGAGGTCGGGGCCGATCAGGAGGATGATCTCGCTCGTGTACCGCCGGGTCATCCGCTCGATCTCCCTGGAGGACATCGAGCGAGGGTTGCACCGGATGCCTCCCTTGGCCCCTCCGTAGGGGAGCTGGAAGAGCCCGCACTTCCAGCTCATGAGCATGGCGAGCGCCGTCACCTCTCCCAGATTCACATCCGAGTGGTAGCGGAGTCCGCCCTTGGTTGGGCCGAGGGCCGTATTGTGATGCACGCTGTAGCCGATGAAGATTTCCGTCTTCCCGTTGTCCATCTGGATCGGGACGGAAACAACCAGCGCGCGACGGGGGTAGCGGAGCCGTTCGTGGAGATTCGGGTCCAGGTTGAGACGCGAGGCGACGGTGTCCAGTTGATGGAGGGTAGTTCTGAAGAGCGGAGAATCAAACTCAGATGTATCTGGCATAACGCATATTCCCCTTGACATGATGGGGGGGAGGTGGGAGAATCCGACTAGAATAGTCGGCGATAAAATTCATCGCTTATTAATAGGGGGTTGAAGAA
This sequence comes from Candidatus Rokuibacteriota bacterium, assembly GCA_016201645.1. Taxonomy (GTDB): domain Bacteria; phylum Methylomirabilota; class Methylomirabilia; order Rokubacteriales; family CSP1-6; genus JACQCL01. The sequence continues at coordinate 2,377 of JACQCL010000036.1, read as the reverse complement.
AGCACATGCTCCGCTTTACCAAGCGCGCCGATTATGGACTGATGGCAATCAATTATATCGTCATGCATCGGGAAGATGGGGCGGTAAGTGCCAAGCGGATCGCCGAAGAGTTCAGTATCCCCCCGGAGCTTCTGGCCAAGATCCTCCAGCGCTTGGCGAAAAAGGGGTTTATTGCCAGCCACAACGGCCCCAAAGGAGGGTATCTGCTGGCGCGTTCGCCGGAGGAGATCACGGTGGGGCAAGTGGTGCGGGTGCTCGAGGGGCCGATCAATATCGTGAGCTGCCTTGAGGACTTGGATTGCCCCCAGTTCCAACGCTGCAACCTGCGGCGCCCGGTCCAGAAGATCCAAGCCAGCATCAGCTATCTGCTAGACACGATGACCCTGGCGGAGCTGAATCGCGAGGCCGTCCCAATCGCAGAACTCACGACGATCAACTAGGAGAGCCGATCATGGCGTTGAAGTTTCCCATCTTCATGGACAGTCACTCCACCACCCCGGTGGATCCTCGGGTGCTGGAGGCGATGATCCCGTACTTCACCGAAAAATTCGGTCACCCCGGAAGCCGAAACCATCCCTTCGGCTGGGAGGCGGAGGCCGCCACCGATAAGTCCCGCGAGCAGGTGGCCAAGCTGATCGGGGCACGGGATCCGAAGGAGATCGTCTTCACTTCCGGGGGAACCGAGTCGATCAACCTGGCCATCAAGGGCGTGGCCGAGATGTACCGGGAAAAGGGCAATCATATCGTCACCACGGCGATCGAGCAGCGAGCCGGCCTGGACGTGTGCAAGCACCTCGAGCGCCAGGGGCATCAGGTTACCTACCTCCCCGTGGCGGCGGACGGCCTGATGGACGTCGAGGCGATCCGCAAGGCCATTACCGACAAGACGATCCTCATCTCCGTGATGTTCGCCAACAACGAAATCGGCACGATCCAGCCGATTGCCGAGATCGGCAAGCTGGCCAAGGAGAAAGGGATCATCTTCCACACTGACGCGACCCAGGCCGTCGGAAAGATCCCGGTAGACGTGGAGGGCATGGGGATCGACCTCCTCTCCTGCACCGCCCACATGATCTACGGTCCGAAGGGAGTCGGAGCGCTCTACGTCCGCCGCAAGAACCCCCGGGTCCGGATCGCCCCGCTGCTCGATGGCGGCGGCCACGAGCGCGGAATGCGGTCGGGAACGGTGCCGGTGCCCCTGACGGTCGGCTTCGGCAAGGCGGCTGAGATCTGTCGGGAGGTAATGCCCGAGGAGTCAGCCCGGCTCAAGGCTCTCAGGGACAAGCTTCAGGACAAGATCCTCTCCTCGATGGACGAGGTGTATCTGAACGGGCATCCGGAGAAGCGGCTCCCCCATAACCTGAACATCTCCTTCGCCTACGTGGAAGGGGAGTCCGTCCTCATGGGGCTGAATAAGGAGGTGGCCCTCTCCTCGGGTTCGGCTTGCACGTCGGCCACCCTGGAGCCCTCCTATGTGATCGCGGCCCTGGGAGTCGGGTCGGAATTGGCGCATTCCTCGATCCGGTTCGGCCTGCACCGGTTCACCACGGAGGAAGAGGTGGATTATGTGGGGGATGGGACGGTCCGGGTCGTCACCCGGCTTCGGGAAATGTCCCCCCTCTACGAGTTGGCCAAGGAGGGCGTGGACATCAAGTCGATCCAGTGGAAGGCCGAATAGCAACGCCACCGGGCGATAAAGGGAGGAATCAGAGACATGGCGTATAGCGAGAAGGTCATCGATCATTACAACAACCCGCGCAACGTGGGGTCTTTCAGCAAGGACACCCCGGGCGTCGGGACAGGGCTCGTGGGGGCGCCGGAATGCGGCGACGTCATGAAGCTCCAGATCAAGGTGAATCTGGACGCCAAGTTCAAGACCTTCGGCTGCGGCAGCGCCATCGCGTCTTCCAGCCTGGCGACCGAGTGGTTGAAGGGCAAGTCCGTGGATGAGGCCGTGAAGATCAAGAACACGGACATCGTCAACGAGCTGAAGCTCCCTCCTGTGAAGATCCACTGCTCGGTGTTGGCCGAGGACGCCATCAAGGCCGCCCTGGCGGACTACCGGGAAAAGTGGGCCAAGAAGGAAACCGCGGCTGGGGCTCGCACGTCATAAGGACTGAGGGCACTCTCGACGAAGGAGGACGATCTGGAATGGCAGTGAATCTCAGCGAAGCGGCGGTGAAGCAGGTCAAGCAGCTTATAGCTGCCCAGAACCTCGAAAACGTCTTTCTCCGGATGGGCGTAAAGGGAGGTGGCTGCTCGGGACTCTCCTACTCCCTGGAGTTCGATAGCGAGCTCGGGCCGCACGACAAGACCTTTGACGTCGACGGCATCAAGGTGGTCGTGGACGCCAAGAGCTACCTGTACCTGAACGGGA
>JACQCL010000035.1 GCA_016201645.1 Candidatus Rokuibacteriota bacterium | reverse complement strand
GCTTTCATGCCCTGGACGGCCCTTGCAAACATGTCCACGACGACGTACTTGGTGTAGGACTCGGTCGCTTTGGCGGTGGCGGGGCCTGCATGGCCGAGCATCAGGGTATTCCGGGCGGCCTGCCGGAAGATCCGGAGAGGTTTGTCCACCTTAGACCACAGCGCGTGCTCCTCCCAGACCTTGGTCGAACCGACGCTGTAGGCCCCGTTGGCCTCGAACCACTTCTCAAAATTCTCCTTCTGGTGGAGCCACTTGAGGAAGTCCTTGGCGGGCTTCTGGTTCTTTGAGTACTTCATCACGGCGTGCTGTAACGGGTAATAGAGCGAGAACCGGCCGGCCGGTCCGGCGGGGAGCAGCGCCTCATGCTCGATGTCCTGGACCATCGGCTCGCCCTTCTCGTCCTTGATCTTGTCCTTCTGGCGCTTGGCCACGATGTAGATGGACGCGCCATTCAGCGTGGCGCTGAGCTCGCCGGCGTGGAAAGCCCGGTTGTTGTTCGTGTCGTCCCAGGCCAACCCGCCCTCGTCGCAGGCGTCCTTCCAGAAGGCCTGCATAAACTTGACCGACTCCACGGCGCCCTTGGAGTTGATGACGACCTTCTTCCCGCTCTTGTCCGTCTCGGCGCCGCCGAAGTCCCAGAGGAGCGGGTAGGCAAAGGTTGGCGGATCGGCGAAGCTGTGTCCGAGCGCCTGGCCAACGGGCTTGCCCTTTGCCTTCAGCTTCTTCCCGACTTGGCGCCACTCGTCCCACGTCTTCGGGAACTGCGTCACCCCGATCTCCGCGTGCCAGGAGCGGCGATAGGCAATGGCGTTCCCGACGATGCTGTGGGGAACCGCGAGCCACTTGCCCCCGACCTTGGAAACGGAGTTGAAGACGTCGTAGAACCCCCCCTGGGCCTTGCCGATCGGCTCGGCCACGTCCGAAAGGTCCACGATGCCGCTGGCGTACAGATGCGGCCAGTTCCAGAGCATCTGGATGATGTCCGCGCCGGAGCCTGACTGGATGGCCGCGGTGATCCGGGGCTGGAGGTCGTTGGCGTTGATGAACTCGAAGGTGACCTCGGCGCCGAGGGCCTTGCTGGCCTCGGGAGCCTGGCGCCTCAGCTCGACGTCGGCCTCGGGAATGAAGTCGTTCCACCGGACGATGTGGAGCTTGGTCCCCTGGGCGTAGGCAGGGGCCTTCCGGGCGGCCAGGATGCCCTCCAGCCCGCCTGCGGCGGCGGCGAGACCGACCGCGCCGCTCACCTTGATGAAGGTCCTTCGGTCAACTGCTGGGATCGGGGTCTTCTGAGGATCAGGTGTGTCCATTGGTGTCCCTCCTTGTTGAAAAGGTCCGGACCTCGGGGTCGGCCCCACAGGGCTTAAAACACGGAAGATTCCTGCCTGGTTAGTGTGACCGACTCTATAGCACCGAACCCCAGGTGTGTCAATGGAGGACCGGCGCCATCGCGGGCGTGGGAGCTAGCCGGGGCGGCCTCAGGGTGGCGGCGAGGAGGACGGCTGCAAGGCCGATGGCGAAGGAGCCCAGGTAGAGCCAGCGGTAGCTTCCCAGAACGTCGAAGATGTAGCCGCCGGCATAGGACCGATCCCCATTCCGATCGACGAGACGAAGAAGACCCCGCCGTACACGGTGCCCATGACCCGGTAGCCGAAGTACTCGCGGGTGACCAGAGCGTAGAGCGGCATCACCCCGCCGTAGGCCAGCCCGAAGACCAGGGCGAGGGCATAGAAGGTGGTCGGGTCGCCGGCAAAGAGATAAAGGAAGACCATGGCGGCCTGGACGCCGAGGCCGGTCACCAGGATCTGCTTGGCGCCGAAGCGATCGGCCAGGAGGCCGGTTCCCAGCCGGCCGATGATGGACGAGAAACCCGAAACCCCGAGCACGGTGGCCGCCGCCATTTTCGCGACACCCTGGTCCATGGCGTGGGCCACCATGTGGAAAATGGGCCCCGAGTGCGCCGCGCAGCAGGCGAAGTGAGTCACCGCGATGGTCCAGAACGGGACGCTTCGAAGCGCCGAGCCTGCGCCTCCCGGCGTTGACGCTTCGCCGGGTGATGCTTCGCCGTGGGCGATCGCCCCCACGTCCTCCGGGCTGTTCCGGACGAGGAGGCCCGCCGGGATGACGACGAGCCATGCCAGGTCGCCCAGAATGAGCAGCGCCGTTCGCCAGTCGAAGGTAGAGATGAGGAAGCGAGAGAGAGGAGACAGCACGAGGATTCCTAGGCCGTTTCCAGCCGAGACGATCGCCACGGCCAACCCCCGCCGCGCGCTGAACCACTTCGTCGCGCACGAGCCCCAGCCCGAGGAGCGTTCCCCCGGCCAGGACCACCGCTCGCGTGCCGACCCGATCGGAGAGAATCCCGGAAACGAACGAGCCGAGCCCCACGATCAGCCAGCTGACGAGCGCCACGCTTCCGATCGCGCCCCGGCTCCATTTCATCCCGTCTTCGATGGGCTTGAGGAAGACCCCGAGCGAGAACAGCGCGCCGATCGCCATCGTGATGATCAGGGAGGCCGCCCCCAGCACGACCCAGCCGTAGAAGAGCCTTGGCGAGCGCACGGAGCCGATTGTCCCCGCGGGAACGTACGCTGTCAACGGTCGTAGAGCCGGCGGTCCTCTCGGACAAAACTCAGGAGCGCCAGTGAGAGCGCCATCGAGCCAGCCAGCGTCAGCCATGGCACCCGGTAGCTGCCGAACCGCTCCACCATCCAGCCGAAGGCCGGCGGACCCAGCGCGACTCCGAGCGAGGAAATGGCGAGGCCGAACCCGACGGCGGTGCCGGCGGCCCGCGGTCCCGCGAGCTCGGCGATGAGCGTGTGCTGAACGCCGTTCCAGCCAATCCCGACGAAGCCGAAGGTCAGGGCCAGCGCCGAGAGCAGCCAGGGCGAGGTCCCCGGGGCCACGCCGGCCATGACCAGCGAGCAGAGCCCGGAGGCAGTCCCGGCAAGGAAGAGGACGATCAATCGGCGGCCGCCGAAGGTCCGGTCTGAGAGGAGACCAAACGCCACGCGCCCCAGCATGCCCATGATTTGGGCCTGAACGAGGTACGAGGCGGCCGCGATGACGGACAGCTGCACGACATCCTGGAGGTAGAGGACGAGGAAGCTCTGCCAGACCGTCTGCATGGCGGCGAAGATGAGCGTGGCGCAGGCCACCATCCATAAATCGCGGCTCCTCAGGACCGACCACATGGATGGCGCTGGAGACCCGGGCGTGGCGCGTGGGAGGTCGGCGGGATCCTGGTAGAGAAAGAGCGAGGCTACCGTGAGGAGCCCCACGCCGGCGGCCGACAGCATCACCGCGTTCCGCCAGCCACCCCAGAGCGTGATGAGTGGCAGCGCGGCCGCCCCCAGGGCGCCTCCCAGAGGAAGGCCCGTCTGCTTCAGCCCTACCGCGGTGGCGCGCTGGGTCAGCGGGAACCAGGCGATCACGGCCTTCGTCGAGGTCGGATTGAGCAGCCCGTATCCGACGCCCGCCAGGATCATCAGCGCGATCAGAATCGGGAAGGATCCGGCTTGGCCTGCCGCGACGAGTCCGAGGGTGATCAAAGCCTCGCCCGCCACCATGGTGCGCAGGATCCCCCACCGATCCGCCAGCCAGCCCGCGGGGAGCGACAGGAGGATGGGGCCCACGTAGTAGGCGGAGATAAACGAGCCGGCCTGGGTCAGCGAAAGCCCGAGATCCTGACGGATGAAGGGGGCGATGGCGGGGAGCCCCATGGGCCCCACGTTGGCGACGGTCTGGGCCGTCAGGATGAGGGCCATCATGCTCCAGCGGGAGGCCTTCACTTGGGGCGCGACCTGAGGTGAGCTTCGACTGCCTGAAGGTCTGCCTCCGTGTCCACCCCGATGGTGGGCTCCGTGGTTTCGACGACCTGGATGGCGATGCCGTGCTCGAGGAAGCGGAGCTGTTCGAGCCGCTCGGCGGTCTCGAGCGGCGACGGGCCGAACCGGTGGAAGCTCTCCAGGGCCTCCCGACGGTAGGCGTACAGGCCGAGGTGTTTCCAGTACGTGGGAGATGCGGTCCGATCGCGCTCGTAAGGGATGGCGAGGCGCGAGAAGTAGAGCGCGTTCCCCCGGACGTCAATGACCACCTTGACGACGTTGGGATCCCGGGCCTCCTCGAGGGTGGCGCGGATTCTGAGCGTGCTGACCTGCGTGTCGGGGCGGCTCAGGAACGGCTCGACGAGCTTCGCGATGTGGCCGGAGGTGATGAGGGGCTCGTCGCCCTGGATGTTCACGTAGAGCTCGGCCGCCCGCGCCCGGGAGACCTCCCAGACCCTGTCGGTGCCGGAAGGATGCTCCGGCGAGGTCATGACGGCGGGAATCCCGTGGGCGCCGCAGGCGTCCACCACTTCCTCGGAGTCGGTTGCGACAATGAGGTCAGTCAGGTAATCAGATTGCCGGGCCTGGCGATAGACATGGCAGACCATCGGCACGCCCGCGATCTCGCGGAGCACCTTCCGGGGGAGGCGCGTCGAAGCCAAGCGGGCAGGGATGACGCCGAGGACTCTGAGGGCCGCCATCGGTTGGCCCCGTCAGGCCGCGAAGGCCTGGAGGGTGCGGGAGAGCGCCGGGCGCGGGTCGGGGTCGGGCGAGAACGGGAAGATCACCGGCTGGGTGAGGCCCGCCTTGGTGTACTCCTCCAGGCGTCGGCGGCAGAAATCTGCCCGGCCCACGATGCCGAGGCCATCGAGGAACCTCGCCGAGATCTGACTGACCGCCCCCTGCCTGTCGCCCGCCCGCCAGGCGGCGTTCACCGCCTCCACTTCTTTTCCGAAGCCGCAGGCGATGAAGAACCTGGCGTACGAGTCCACGATGCAATAGCCGGTGATGTCGCGGGCGAGCGCCGCCCGCCCCGGTTCCGGGTCGTCGGTGACCGCAGTCCGGATGTAGGCGGCGATTTCGAGGTCGGCGAGGGAGCGCCCCGCGCCTTCCGCGCCGATCTCGATCTCGCGGACTGACTGTGGAATCGCTTCGGGCGGAATCCAGTTGAGCAGGACGCCGTCGGCGATCTCCCCCGCGAGCCGGAGCATCCGCGGGCCGAGGGCGGCGAGATAGATGGGGACCGGCTTTGGCAATGGCGGCTGAGCGAGGCGGAAGTTCCGGATCCGGTAAAATCGCCCCTCGAAGTTCACGCGCTCTCCGGCCAGGACCATCCTGATGACGCGCACCGCCTCCTTGAGTTGTTCGAGCGGGCGCTCGAAGGGGAGGCCGTTCCACTCGTTGACGATGATCTTGCTGGAGACGCCGAGTCCCAGGCGGATCCTTCCCGGAGCGATCTGAGCCAGGGACGCGGCGGTCATGCCGAGGACGATCGGGGTTCTCGTCTGGACGGGAATGATCCCCGACGCCACGTTGATCCGTCCGGTCCGGCTGGCCAGGAGCGCCATCGTCGTGACCGCGTCCGTCCCATTGATCTCGCCGGTCCAGAGGGTGTCGTAGCCGGAGGCTTCGGCCTCCCCGGCCAGGCTCAGATAGTCCGAGAGGGGGACCGCGGCGGTAAACGGCAGGGCCAACCCTAAGCGGGACATCGCGCTACTCCGTCCGGATGGCGTCGCGTGCCGCCTTCGCTGCCGCCGTCAAGAAGCGCACGTCACCCATAATCCCCATGAACCGCCACCCGTCGGCGATCCGGCGGTTCACCGTCTCGGGGGTGGCGCAGTGAATCCCGGGCGGCACCCCGTGCTTGAGGGCCGCCCGCTTGACCGTCTGAACCGCCTCCTCGAACTCCCGGTGCGGCGGCTCCAGCGACGGCGCGAGCCCCATCGAGGCGCAGAGGTCGTTGGGGCCGATGAAGCAAGCATCCAGGCCCGGGACGGAGAGGATCTCGTCGATCTTCTCCACGCTGTCAATGTGCTCGATCTGGACGACGACCACGATTTCGTCGTTGGCTCGCTGGAAGTAGGTGGCCGGGTCGGTCTTGAATGAGAGATGATGCCGCCCGCCACCGAGGCTCCGGATGCCGGCCGGTGGGTATTTGGCCGCGGCGACGATCAATTCGGCCTCCTCGCCGCTCCTGACATTCGGCGCCACGAATCCCCAGGCCCCGGCATCCAGCACCCGCTTGATGTTCTCCTCGTTGTTCCAGGGGATGCGGGCCATCGGCGCGGGCGGAAAGCGGCCTATGGCCTGGAACATATGAGTCATCGCCTCGAGGTCGATTGGGCCGTGCTCGGTGTCCACCACCAGCCAGTCGAAGCCGAGAGCCGCGAGGGCCTCCGCCGCGATCGGCTCCGGCAGGTTCAGCCAGGTGCCGATCGTCGGCCTGCCTTCCTTCAGCTTTCGCTTCACGGGATTCGGCGTCATGAGCGTTCCCCCCGCTCGATGCTACACGCGTGGGGTCAGGTCTTGCAATAACACATGTCGAGGGCGGCGGGATGTTGGATTGCAAGACCTGACCCCAAGAGGGTGCAAGAGGTGAGGACGGGGGCTGCTCGCCGGGACAGGACCCGGTCGGTGGCGAGATCAAAAACTGCGGATGAGGCGCTCGACGCGCTCGTCGTGGGACTGGAACGGATCCTTGCAGAGAATCGTCT
>JACQCL010000058.1 GCA_016201645.1 Candidatus Rokuibacteriota bacterium | reverse complement strand
GCGGCAAGTGGTCTTCGAGGAGGTTCGGCTCGGCGAGGATAACCCGCGGTCTTCCCTGGTCCGCCAACTCTACGCGCAGGTTTTTCCGGGGCACCCGTACGGGCGCCCCGTCCTCGGGAACGAGGCCGCGCTCAAGACGGCCACCCGCGAGACGCTCCGCGCGTACTACAAGCGCCATTACGTGCCTGAGAACATGACGCTCGTCGTCGTCGGAGCGGTGGACCCCGTGGAGGTCCGCACCGCGGTCGCGCGCTCATTCGGGAAGGTTCCGCCGGCCGGGTACCATCGTCCGCCTCTGCCACCTCCCCCCTCGCTGCCAGGGGTGCGCCGACACGTGGTGTCGCGCAACGAGAAGCAGGCCCACCTGGCGCTGGGCTGGAGCGCCCCGGCGCTGGATCACGCGGATGTCTTTGCCGTGGATCTTCTCGCTTCGGTCCTCGGCGGCTCGCGAAGCTCCAGGCTGAATCAGGTGCTCCGGGAGCAGAGGCGACTGGTCTCCGCCGTCCGCGCCGGCTACACGGCGCTCCAAGGTGGGGGCCTGCTGAGCGTTACCGCCCAGCTGGAGCCGGCAAACGTCCGGACGGTCGAGGAGGTTGTCCTCGAGGAGATCCGGCGCATCCAGACTGAGGGGGTCACCGAAGCCGAGCGCCGGCGGGCGATCACCGCATCGGAGTCCGAGCACGCCTTCGCGGCCGAGACGGCCGAGGGGCTGGCCTCTCAGTACGGATTGGCCGAGACGGTCTGGCGTCTCGAGGAGCAGTTGCGCTATCTGGCGCGGCTGCGGAGCGTGTCACGCGAAGAGATCCGCGAGGCAGCGCGCCGCTATCTCCTTCCCGACCGCTACGCCGTGTTGGCCTTCACGCCGCCGGGCAGGAGCCGATGAGCCCGAAACCGCTCTCGCTCTGCCTGATCGTGACGGGGGCGCTGGCCGTTCTTCCCCCCGCTGCCCCCGCCGCGGGCCCGGCTCCTCCCGTATTCCGTCAACGGTATGCCAACGGCCTCACGCTCCTGGTCCGGGAGAACCCCGCCGCGCCCGTGGTCGCCGTGTCGCTCCAGGTGAGGATGGGCACGCGCTGGGAGCGTCCCGAGAATGCGGGACTCTCCAATTTCCTCCAGCACGTGATGGTCAAAGGGACCACCCGCCGCAGCGCCATGGAAATCGCCGAAGCCGCCGAGGAGATCGGGGGTGCCGTGAGCGCGTCGGGAGATACGGACTTTTCAGAGATCCGCGGGACTGCGCTTGCCGGGAATTGGCGGGCGCTCCTGGAGCTCGTCGCGGACGTGGGGCTCAGGCCGAGTCTGCCGCCCGACGAGATCGAAAGGGAGCGCGGGGTAATCCTGAGTCAGATCGAGAGCCGGGGTGATCTGCCGTTTCCGCTCGCCTTCGACACGCTGCTGGCGACCCTCTATGGCCCCCATCCGTACGGCCTTCCGGTCCTTGGACGGCGTCAGGCGGTGGAGCGGGTGGACCGGGCCCTCCTGCTGGACCACTACCGGCGCCACTACCGCGCCGGCCGCATCGTGGTGGCGGTGAGCGGCCAGGTCTCGGCACCGGCCGTGGCGGAGGAGGTCGGGCGCCTGTGGGCCGACCTGCCGGCAGGCGGCGGGGCACCCGACCCCTCCCCGCCGCCTCCTGCGGGCGCCCCCGCACGACAGATTCTGGAACGTCCCGCTGCCCAAGCCCAGATTCTCATGGGCTACCTGGCGCCGCCCCTTTCGGATCCCGACTACCCGGCCGTCAAGGTACTGAGCACGCTGGTGGGAGGCGGTATGTCGGGTCGGCTCTTCGCCGAGCTTCGGAATAGGCAGGGGCTGGCCTATTCCCTGGGCGCTTTCTTCCCCTCGCGCGTCGAGACCAGCTTCTTCGTCATCCACATGGGGACCGCGCCGGAAAACTTGGAGCGGGCGGAGGAAGGGGTCAGGCGGGAAACCGCGCGGATTCGTCAGGACGAGGTGGCGGAGGATGAGCTTCAACGGGCCAAGGCGTATCTCCTGGGCAATCTCGCCCTGGATCGCCGGACGAACGCCCGGCAGGCCTGGTATCTGGCGTTCTTTGAGCTGGCCGGCGTCGGGCACGAGTTCCTAGACCGCTACGTGGCGGCGGTCGAGGCCGTCATCGCGGAGGACGTTCTCCGCGCCGCCAGGAGGTATCTGGCCAGCCCCACCGTCACGGTTCTCAAGCCTCTTCCGAAGTAGAGGCGCTCGGTGCTTCCGCTCAAAGATGATGTTCCCAGCCGCTCGGTGCCGTTCGTCACCGTCGGGCTCATCGCGCTCAACATCCTGGTCTTCCTCTACCAGCTATCGCTCGAACTCGGAGACGATCCTGTCGCCGGTCGCGCGGCCCAGGCGTTTGTCTTCGAGTTCGGCCTGATTCCGTGCCGGCTTACCGGCATGTGCGCGGGCGCGGGGGATTTCCCGAATCCGGTTGCCACGATCTTCACCTCCATGTTCATCCACGGCGGGTTATTTCACATCTTCGGCAACATGCTCTACCTCTGGATCTTCGGCGACAACGTGGAAGATACCCTGGGCCACGGGCGTTTCGTCGGCTTTTATCTGGCCTCCGGGGTTGCCGCGGCGCTGACTCAGACCCTCATGGGTCCCTCCTCCAGCATCCCGATGATCGGCGCGAGCGGGGCTGTGTCAGGCGTGCTGGGTGCCTATCTGCTCCTCTTCCCGCGCGCTGGCGTCCTCACGCTGTTGGTTTTCGGCTTCTTCATCCGCATCGTTCGGATCCCCGCCCTGATCGTTCTGGGCTTCTGGATCGTGGTCCAGTTTCTCAACGGGATTGTCACCTTCGGAACTTCCGCGGTGAGGGGGGAGCCTCAGGGCGGGGTCGCATTTTTTGCCCACATCGGGGGCTTCCTCGCCGGGATCATCCTCCTCTACGCGCTCAAGCCCCGGCGTCCCCTCCGTCTCTTTTAGGGAACACCGAGACCGTTTTGCCGCGACGTGGGCCCCTCCTGTATAATTGAACCGTTCCCTTCGATCCATTGCCCCCCGAGGAGTGGTCGTGATCCAGGTTCATCGAACCTGGAAGACCGCTTCGCAACGCGGTTCCTGGAAGGGGGATGAGGCGGAAGCGATGAGAACGGCGGCCAAGGCGCCGGCGAAGGGCGGCCGGGAGCGGCTGGATTGCCTCCTGGTCTCGCGAGGCTTGACAGAAAGCCGGGAGCAGGCGACGCGCCTCATCCTTGCCGGGGCGGTCCTCGTGGATGGAAAGCCGGCGGACAAGGCCGGACGGCGTGTGGATGTCCGAGCGTCGGTTGAGATCAAGGACCGGCCGCGCTTCGTGAGCCGCGGCGGCGAGAAACTCGACCACGCGCTCCAGGCGTTCGGGATTTCCGTTTCGGGGAGAACCTGCCTGGACGTCGGCGCTTCCACGGGCGGGTTCACCCACTGTCTGATCTCCCGGGGCGCCGGGCGGGTCTATGCCGTGGACGTCGGGGCCGGGCAGCTGGACGCCCGGCTTCGGGCGGATGCACGCGTGGTGGTGATGGAGAAGACCAACGCCCGCCGCCTCACTGCCGCCGCCTTCCCGGTGGCGCCGGACCTGGCCACTCTGGATGTCTCGTTCATCTCGCTGGAAAAGGTGCTCCCCGCCGTCATGGGGGTGTTGGCCGATCCCGCCGAGGCCGTGGTGCTCGTCAAGCCTCAGTTCGAGGTCGGCAAGGGCCAGGTCGGCAAGGGGGGCGTCGTCAGGGAGCCGGGGCAGCATCGGGCCGTGCTCGGGCGGCTCGCCCGGTTCGCCATTCTCCACGGCTGGCACGTCCTGGGTCTGGCGGCCTCCCCGCTCAAGGGACCAAAGGGGAACCGCGAGTTCCTCCTCTACCTCTCGCGGCACGGCCGGACCGTGGCCGAACTGGATGCATTGATCGCTCGTGTGGCCGAGGATCGGGGGGAGACATGAACCGCGTTGGCATCGTCGCCAAGGTTGACCGGCCGGAGGCCCGAGAGGTCGTGCCCCGACTGGTGGAGTGGCTGACCAGCCGGAGCAAGCAGGTCCTCCTCGAAAAAGAGACGGCCGAACTGATCGCCCATCCCAAGACCGCAGTCAGGAAGTCGGACCTGCCGGCCCAGGCCGATCTCCTCGTCGTCCTGGGGGGCGATGGGACGCTGCTTTCCATGGCCCGCCTGATCGGAGACCTCGGAGTCCCCATCCTCGGGGTGAACCTCGGCGGCCTGGGATTCCTCACCGCCACGACCGAGGCGGAGCTCTTCCCGACGCTCGAAGCTCTGTTCCGCGGGGAGATGCTGGTGGAAGAGCGGATGATGCTCGCCGCCCAGGTTTTTCGCCAGGACGAGCGGCTGGCTGAGTATGTCGCGCTCAATGACGTCGTGATCACCAAGTCGGCGATGAGCCGGATCATTACGCTCGCGGTGGCCGTGGAGGGACAGTACGCGACCGGATATCGGGCCGACGGACTGATCATCTCCACGCCCACCGGCTCCACCGCGTACAACCTGTCGGCGGGTGGCCCCATCGTCTTCCCGACCATGGATGCGGTGGTCCTCACGCCGATCTGCTCCCACACCCTCACGAACCGGCCGATCGTGCTCCCGGCCAGCCTCCGGATCAAGGTCACGCTGCTCACCGAGCAACAGGAAGTGATGCTGACCCTAGACGGCCAGGTGGGCGTAGCGCTCAAGGAGCGGGACGTCGTCGAAGTGCGTCAAGCCTCGCCCAGGATCCGCCTGGTCCGGGATCCCCGGCGTCACTTCTTCTCCGTCCTCCGGACGAAGCTCAAGTGGGGTGAACGGTAGTTCGAGCCGAAGCGCTTCGGCGCCGACAGTGGTATCGTCGGCGCCAGCGATGAGGCGAGGCCCGAGTAAATAGCCTGACTGCCTTGCATGCTGCGTGAGCTCCGGGTCAAGCGTTTCACGGTGATCGAAGAGGTCACCGTCCCGTTCGCCCACGGGCTCAACGTCCTCACCGGCGAGACCGGCGCCGGCAAATCGATCCTTCTCGATGCGCTCCTGCTGCTCCGGGGCGCCCGCGCTCAGTTGGACGTCATCCGCTCGGATTCCGATTCGGCGAGCGTCGAGGCGGTCTTTGAAATGGATCCTGGCGGTCAGGTCTCCCAGATCCTGGCTGAGCTGGGGCACCGAGACGAGGACGGTCAGGTCGTCGTTCGGCGTGAGCTGAGCCGGGGGGGAAAGAGCCGTGCCTTCGTGAACGACTCGCCGGCCACGCTCGGGCTCCTGGAGCGCCTCGGGGATCACCTGGTCGAGATCCACGGCCAGCACGAGCACCAGCTCCTGATGGAGCCGGTCCGCCAGCTCGAACTGCTGGATCGCTTCGCGGGTGTGGAGGAGGAGCGCGAGGCCGTCGCGGCGCTGGTCGGCCAGTGGGAGCACGAGCGGACCGAGTTGGAGGGCTTGGCCTCGGCGGAGGGGGACCGCGCCCAGAAAGAGGACCTCTACCGTTTTCAACTCTCGGAGATCGACGGAGCCCGGCTGAAGGCCGGCGAGGAGGAGGAGTTGCGCCTCGAGCGCCAGCGGCTTCAGCATGCGGAGCGCCTGAGTCAGGGGCTGGCCGAGGTGGCGCGCCTGCTCGGGGACGACGCTGAGTCCGCCACCGCTCGGGTGGCCCGAGCCTCCCGGCTGCTCGGCGACCTCTCGAAGTTGGACCCGGCGCTGGCGGCAGCTCGCGAGCCCCTCGACGCCGCCCACGTCCACCTGGAAGACGCCCTGGGACAGGTGCGCCGGCTTGGCGGCCGCCTCGTGTTCGATCCGGGACGGCTGGAGGAGATCGAGGGGCGTCTCGACGCTCTTGTCAAGCTCAAGCGCAAGTACGGTGAGAGCGTCGAGGCGGTTCTCGCCCACCGGGATCGGATCTCCTCGGAGCTGGAGCGGCTGGACCGCCACGAGGAGCTGGTTGCCCAGCAGGGAGCGCGACTCGCCTCGCTGGCCGCTGAGGCGGAACGAGCAGCGCTTGCTCTGTCCGCGGCTCGGGCCGAGGCCGCGCGCCGGCTCGAAACGCTGATCCAGCGCGAGCTGCGCGCTCTGGGCATGGAGAAGGCTCAGTTTCGGGTGGTCTTGACGCGGGAGGCGGCCTCGCCGGGGGGGTTGTCGGCGGGACCGGAGAATTTCCGACTCACCGCCCGGGGATGTGAGCAGGCGCAGTTCCTGCTCTCCACGAACCCGGGGGAGGACCTGAAGCCGCTCTCCCGAGTCATCTCCGGGGGCGAGCTCTCCCGGACCATGCTCGGGATCAAGGTCATTCTGGCCGCCGCCGACCGGATTCCGACGCTCATCTTCGACGAAGTTGACGCCGGCATCGGCGGCCGGATCGCCGACGTCGTGGGGCAAAAGCTCCGGCAGACGGCGCGGACCCGCCAGGTCCTCTGCGTGACCCACCTGGCCCAGATCGCCGCGTACGCCGATCATCATCTCCAGGTCCAAAAGACCGTGAGCGGCAAGCGGACCCGCACGACTGTCGTTCCGCTGGATGATTCGGCCCGCGTGGCCGAGCTGGCGCGCATGCTCGGCGGCGAGCGGATCACGGAGACGGCGCTGAAACACGCGCGAGAGCTTCAGCGGGGCGCCAAGGCGATCCGCTGAGGCGATGCTCCCCATGGTGTACAATGAGTTTTTGAGATGCTCGCCACGATCCTGAAATCGCTGTTTGGCACGAAGCACGAGCGCGACGTCAAGCGGATGGCCCCGACGGCCCGGGCCATCGGCGCCCTCGAACCCGCCCTCGAGTCCCTCTCCGACGCGGCCCTCCGGGAAAAGACCGATGAGTTCAAAAAGCGCCTCGCCGACGGCGTGGACCTGGATGAGCTGCTCGCCGAGGCCTTCGCCGTGTGCCGGGAGGCGGCCCGCCGAGCGGTCGGGATGCGCCACTTCGACGTCCAGCTCATGGGCGGGATCGTGCTCCACGAGGGGAGGATCGCGGAGATGGCCACGGGCGAGGGGAAGACCCTGGTGGCCACGCTGCCGGCCTACCTCAACGCCCTGACCGGGCGCGGGGTCCACGTCGTCACGGTCAACGACTACCTGGCACGCCGCGACGCCCAGTGGATGGGGCCCATCTATCACGCCCTGGGGCTCGCGGTCGGCGTGATTCAGCACGAAGTGTCCTACCTCTACGATCCGGCCTATGTATCCTCCGATATCCGGTTGGCGAACCTCCGCCCCTGTTCCCGCCGGGAGGCGTACCTCGCGGACGTCACCTACGGCACCAACAACGAGTTCGGCTTCGACTACCTCCGGGACAATATGCGCTTCAGTCTCGAGGAGCTCGTGCAGCGGGAGCTTCACTACGCGATCGTGGACGAGGTGGACTCGATCCTGATCGACGAGGCCCGCACCCCGCTCATCATCTCCGGCCCCGCCGAGGAATCCACCGACAAGTACTACAAGATCGACCGGATCATCCCGAAGCTCCACCGCGCCGCGACGATCGTCGAGGGCAAGCTCTCAGAGGTCGAAGCAGTCAAGGCGGGCGACTACATCGTGGACGAAAAGTCGAGGGCGGTGGCCCTGACCGAGCAGGGGATCGCGCGCTGCGAGCAGCTATTCAGCATCGAAAACCTGTACGACCCGATTCACATGGAGACCCTCCACCATATTCACCAGGCGCTCCGGGCTCACGCCCTCTTCAAGAGGGACGTGGACTACGTGGTCAAGGACGGCCAGGTGGTGATCGTGGACGAGTTCACCGGCCGCCTCATGCCGGGGCGCCGGTGGTCCGACGGCCTCCATCAGGCCGTCGAGGCCAAGGAGGGCGTCCGAATCGAGCGCGAGAACCAGACCCTGGCCACGGTGACGTTCCAGAACTACTTCAGGATGTACGACAAGCTGGCGGGGATGACCGGCACCGCGGAGACCGAGGCCGAGGAGTTCGCGAAGATCTACAAGCTGGACGTGGTCATCATCCCGACGAACCGCCCCTTGATCCGGACCAATTTCCCGGACGTCGTGTACAAGACCGAGCAGGAGAAGTTCGACGCGGTGACCGAGGAGATTTCGCTGTGTCACCAAAGCGGCCGGCCGGTGCTCGTCGGGACGGTCTCGATCGAGAAGTCCGAGCGCCTGTCGCGGCTCCTCAAGAAGCGCGGGATTCCCCACCAGGTGCTGAACGCCAAGTATCACGAGCGGGAAGCCGAGATCGTGGCCCAGGCGGGTCGGGAGAAGACCGTCACGATCGCCACCAACATGGCCGGCCGCGGCACTGACATCCTGCTTGGTGGCAACCCAGACTTCCTGGCGAAGGAGATCCTGCGAAAGAAGGAGCTTGATCCGCTGACGGCCCCGCCCGACGAGCGCCGGGCTGCCCTGGGGGAGGCCAAGCGCATCACGGAGCCCGAGCACGAACGGGTGGTGCAGCTCGGGGGGCTGCACATCGTCGCCACCGAGCGCCACGAGTCGCGGCGCATCGACAACCAGCTCCGCGGGCGCTCGGGCCGCCAGGGCGATCCGGGATCGTCCCGGTTCTACCTGTCACTCGAGGACGATCTGCTCAGAATCTTCGGCTCGGAACGGATCCGGAAGGTCATGGACAAGCTGGGCATGGAGGAGGGCGAGCCGATCGAGCACAAGCTGGTCACTCGGGCCATCGCCACGGCGCAGAAGCGGGTGGAAGCCCATAACTTCGAGATCCGCAAGCACCTCCTCGAGTACGACGACGTCATGAACAAGCAGCGCGAGGTCGTCTACGGCATGCGGGGGGAGATCCTGGAAGGGGAGAGCCAGGAGGAAACGATCCGCGAGTGGCTCGATGAGGTCACGACCGGTCTCCTGGACCTCTACGCGTCGGCCGACGCGCATCCAGAAGACTGGGACTTGCACGGGCTCGGCGAGGCGCTGCACCGGCAGTTCGACCTCCGCCTCCCCCCGCAGGCTGAGCACGGGGAGGTGGCCTCGCGCGATGGCTTGGAGGAGGCCGTCGGGCAAGCGGTGGAGGCGCGCTACAAGTCGCGCGAGGAGGCGCTCGGCGCCGAGGGGATGCGCAGTCTCGAGCGGATGGTGATGCTGCAGGTCATCGATACCCAGTGGAAGGACCATCTGCTCTCCATGGACCACCTCAAGGAAGGGATCGGCCTGCGCGGCTATGGCCAGCGCGACCCGCTGACCGAGTACAAGCGGGAAGCGTTCGATCTCTTCCAGGAGATGGTGGACCGGATCAAGACCACCGTGTTGGAGTGGCTCTTCAAGATCGAGCTGGTGCAGGAGACGGCGCCCGCGGTGCGGCGGCGCCCCTGGGCGGACGCCCAGGAGTCCCGGGGCGAGAGGGCCGACCCCCTCGCGACGGCGCGGCCGGCAGTCAGGAACGCCAGCGGCGAGAAGGTCGGTCGGAATGACCCCTGCCCATGCGGTTCCGGAAAGAAGTTCAAGAAGTGCTGTCTGCTCAGAGCTACCTGACCTGCCGTCTCAATATCTAGGGTCTGCCCCCTTCCGTTCTCCCCAGGCGTGG